>CALJTN010000148.1 GCA_937976175.1 uncultured Clostridiaceae bacterium
GACACATGATAAATAAGTATATATATGGGTTTGATAAAATAAAAATCGTATAAGCATAGAGGGGTATGAAGGTATGTTAAAGTGTTTATTTATACAGATGAAAAGAAAGCCACCTATTGTTACGATGGCATTAATTTTTTCTTGTTTAATTTCTACAATACCTCAGTTTTTCTTACCAGAAATGTATAATGTAATCTCAGGAAAGTATCCAGATTTAAGGCACTTTTATCTCTTTACATTGCCATCTTTTACGCATTCACCAAGGATGCTTATTACTCATTTGACAGGAAACTTACTGGTATTTTTATTATTTGGTAGTATGATAGAAATAATTATTGGGTCTGCGCGATTTGTTTTTATTGCTCTTTTGGCACTTTTATCAACGATAGGGATAGATTATTTGCATGCAGGGGGAGGACATGGCGCTTCAGGAATATGTTGGGGATTTCACGTGTTTTACATTTTTATCATGATCATCATGTATGAGGAAAAGGGGAAAAGTATTTTTAAAGATATTTTCGTGGTCTTATTATTGTTATTAGCAGTATTTAATTTGTTCGGTATTCCTATATTTGAAGTGGTAGTATTGAAACAAAGATTTTTCAGTAACTTTGGACAAACGTTGCATTTAGTATCAATGGTTATTGTAGTACCATGGATTTTGCTATGGAGAAAAGATATAGAACGTAATACTCTAAAGTTTTTAGATGGTGAGTTGATAGAAGTAAAACGTAAAATAATAAGTCCTGCCATTATAGTGATTTTTATGTTGATGATAATGAATATATATGGAACGATTAAGCTAGCAACTCTTTCTTTAAAGTATTCCGAATATATTACATATAATATAACACCAGCTCAAGGGACAGATATAAAGCAAATTCCTCAGTCTATTATAATAAGCTTTAATACTCCTATGAAAGTGAATTCCGAGAAGTTAATAAGAAAATCAATAAATTATGATGAAAAAGAAGGATTACCAGAGTTTAACACAAAATGGATTGATGATAAAACACTTGAGATAAGGTTCTCTAGAGCATTTATAGGCACTGAAAGTTTAGAGCTAAAATATGTTGTTGAAGCAGAGGTAGAAGAGGGGATTTTTATAACAGAATCAGTAGAATTAAAATATGAGTAAGGGTACTCATATTTTTCCATGTGCATCAGCACAATATATTTTGTGCCAGCAGGAATTGAATAGCGTTTAAAAAGTGATATGATATATAAATAATTAATGATTACGGCAAAGGGGCCTGTTCTTATTGAACAGGTCCCTTTGTATTAATTGGGGGTGTAATATTTTTAATCATTTTGTTATAAAATAGAGTTGATTATTTTAAGAGAAGACTTAATAATTAAGAAAACAGAGTATTGAACAAGGAGGATATATGCTTAAATTTCTTGGAATAGGCAGTGCTTTTAATACGGAACTAGGAAATAATAGTGCTTTTGTAAAAAAAGAAAACAGTCTTATTTTAATTGATTGTGGAGGAACAGTTTTTCATAGACTACAAAAGGTGAAATTACTAGAGGGAGTAGAGAATGTATATATTATCATTACACATATGCACCCAGATCATGTAGGAAGTCTTGGAGAAGTTATATTCTATAATCACTATATTTTAAAAAATAAGGTAAATCTTATTTATCCCAATAAAGAGCATATGACTCAATTTTTATTGAATATGGGCATGAGTGAAGAAATGTATACTTTAATAAGCGGCACTCAAATAGAAGTTGATGATGAACAATTTAGGAAGTTCAATATAGAATATTCCTCTGTTTGCCACGTTGAGCTCATAGAATCTTATAGTTTTATGCTGCAATTAGATGGAAAGATGATTTATTATAGCGGAGATTCTAATCATATTCATTCACAGGTTATAAATAAGCTTGAAAAAGGAGAAATTGATACCATTTATCAAGACACTTGTGGATTAGATTATGAGGCAAACCCACATCTGTCACTTAATAAGCTTAAGCAATTAATTAAAAGACAATATAGAAATAGGGTGTGCTGCATGCACCTTGATCAATATCTTGATAAAGAAGAAATTGTGAAAGAGGGCTTTAATGTAGCTGACTCTTACTTGTATTTGCAAAAACAACTACTCTAAAAGGGGTTTCTTTTCTCCGTCAGCTAACGCTATAATGGTTTGTTCCAATATTTTTAGGTATGGTTAATTTATTTCTCATTTTTTAGTCTACCTTATATCATTATCTGATATTCTCTCTTGTAGAATTGTTGCTGCGATAGCCATAACTGTTATTACATCTATCGAATCACCTATATATCTGGCTATAGCAGCTACAGTTGTTGTCTTACTTAAATCTATTTTTACAGCATATGTATCAACATACCAATAATCATACCAGGTTGAACTACTGATATTTACATCTAAATTATTACTCTTTATTATTCGCAATTTTGGTTGTTTAAGTTTATTCGAGTTGTTTTTTATATTCATTATGAATTTAGTTTCTTTATTATTTTCGTCTAGTCTATTGGCAGCATATAGCGCATTATCTAATAAGTTACCAAAAACAACAACCATATGAAAAGCTGTAACATTTATTTCAATAGGAATCACTAATTCTAAAGATATATCTATGGCTTCTTAAAATTTGAAAATTAAGATACTGTCGATATCGATTGAAAGATTTATTTCAGATTAAAATTAAGTTCGACTATTAAGCGATATATTGGAGGGATTAAACTATGAGAAGTTATATCAGGCATACTCTTCCACTCAAAAATACAAAAAGAACGTTGTGAGAAACATCTCCACCTTTTAAAGTACAGAAACTCCCGCTAAACATGATCAGCGAGCAATTTGTACTACTGGATAGAAGCAGCTACACCCTTCACATGGTGTCTGCCCTTTGGTAAGATAAAGGGTGTGCTAGATACAGGGTCGTTAATTACAGAGCAGTCAAGATAAAAGACTTGGGCAATATGGAAGTGCCGGTTCTTGCTTCTATGGAGGGTGGTGCATCAGGGATAGCTGTATCGGGATATTCGGGAAGGGGCTGTCGCACTAAACAATTAGTGCTCAGCTCCTTTTTCTGCATAAAATACAAAATCCAGGCTTCGAAAAGCCTGGATTTTGATGTAAAATATATTTATGCTAATAAAGAATACTTTACACAAAAATTATACAATTACCCAGCAATTTTATCAACTAAAATTACCTTTAAACATTGATTGCATAATCCCAGATAATGATTCGGTGCGTTTGCTAAGTCAGTTTGTAGAGGAGATGAATATTTCAAAGTTATACTCGACTTATTTCCGGGTTAGGAAAAATTCTGCAACGCCACGACAAATGCTGAAGATTATGCTGTATGCTTACATGAATAGAAAATATTCTGCCCGAGATATAGAAACAGCATGTCAGCGTGACATTAACTTTATGTTTCTTTTAGAGGGAGCACCAGCACCCGATCATGCTACAATTGCTCGTTTTCGTACGATGCATTTTGCACCTTTTTCAAAAGAAATATTTGCGGGGATGTCAAATATACTTTACAAGATGGGTGAGGTTTCTGGAAGAAATATTTTTATTGATGGAACAAAAATTGAATCATGTGCTAACAAATATACCTTTGTCTGGAAAAAAGCTGTAACTAAAAACCAGGCTAAACTCCTAGATAAACTTATCGACTTTGTTACTGATTGTGAGAAACAGTATGGAATTAAAGTAGTCTATCATAATGAAGTAGCATTACATCATTTAAAGAAGCTCCGCAAAAAACTCTATAAGATTAAAAAAGAAGAAAGTATCACGTTTGTCCATGGGATTGGTAAACGTAAATCACCACTTCAAAAAACAATTGAGCAACTAGAAAGTCATCTTGAAAAACTCAAGGAATATACTCAGAAGATCTATAAATGTGGAGAACGTAATAGCTATTCTAAAACTGATCTTGATGCTACTTTTATGCGGATGAAAGAAGATGCAATGCGTAATGGACAGTTAAAACCTGCATATAACTTACAGCATGGCGTAGATGCTCAGTATATAACATGGGTATCGGTTGATCCTCAGCCAACTGATACAACAACACTCATTCCATTACTGAAAGATATGGAAGAGCATTTGAGTTTTAAGTATCAAAACATCACTGCTGATTCAGGATATGAGAGTGAGGAAAACTATCTTTTTATTGAGGATAATGGGCAAAAAGCATTTATAAAACCTGCTAATTATGAGATTTCTAAAACTAGGAAGTATAAAACTGATATCAGCCGTCGTGAAAATATGATTTACAATGAGGAAGAGGATATTTATGTCTGTAAAGCTGGAAAAAAGCTCACTGTAACAGCCCTAAAAAAGAGCAAAAGTAAAACGGGATATATCTCAGAAAAAACACAATACACATGTGAAGATTGCAGTAACTGTGAAGTTAAGAAAGAGTGCATTAAAGGGAATAATAGTAAAATTCCTTTAGAAGAACGAACTAAAAGACTAGAAATTTCAAAGCTTTTTGGGCAAAAACGAAGTGAGAATTTGGTACGTATTCTCACAGATGAAGGATGTCAGCTTAGAATAAATCGGAGCATTCAGGCTGAAGGGTCATTTGCAGTTGTAAAAGCAGATATGTACTTTCATCGCTATCTATGCCGAGGTAAGAAAAATGTACTTGCTGAAAGTATTCTTCTAGCAATGGCTCATAATATCAACAAACTGCATCATAAAATTCAGAAGGGGTGTACTGGAACACATCTTTTTGAACTGAAAAAAGGAGCATAAATTTTACACTAACATAAATGCAGACACTAAAAAACTACAGAAAATCTGTGGCTTATTTGTGGTCTGCATTTTTTCTGAGAGTGAAATATAAGACATATATTTATCCATAAAAGACAAACAAAAGGAGCTGTGCTCAGCTGATTTTAATCAGCTAATGCGACAGCCCCATAGCCCTTCGATTTATCCACGACCTAGCAAAGTATCCTCCGCTTAAAGGTGTACCATTAAGCGGGACAGGGGGGATAGAGACTTGGGAGGATGCCCTTGAGTTCTTACTCTTAGGCTGTACAAATATACAAATCACCACAGCTGTTATGCAGTATGGTTATAGAATCATTGGTGATTTGATTAGTGGACTAACCTATTATTTAGAAGAAAAAGGCTATGAAACGGTAGAAGAAATTGTGGGGCTAGGGCTTGCACAGTTTGTAGGAGCTAATGATTTAGATAGAGCAACAATCATCTATCCTAAATTTGATGAGACAAAATGTATAGGATGTGGTCGTTGTTATATTTCGTGTTAGGATGCTGGGCATCAAGCGCTTAAGTGGTATATAAAACCAAGAAAACCTATTCTTGACTATGAAGAATGTGTAGAATATCATTTGTGCAAATATGTATGTCCTGTACGGGCAATAGGTGAAGAACAGAGGGCACCAAAGCAATAGGGGGTAATCATCTATAAAAAATAACTATCTTAGCAGGTAATACTGATAAGATGGCTATTTTTTTACTTTAAAGGTAAAAAACAATTGACAAGTTGAACTGAAAACTATAGAATGATTATAAAAAACTGGTTAAATTATACAGTGGTTAAACTGTAAATAGAGTGAACGTGTTTAAAGTAAAGGTAAAAGAATAGCTATATATTTTTTACTCATTTTCGGAATCGTTACCGGTATCGGTTTTGTAAATTTAGGTAGCGTATTAAGGATATCTATATGCACTTATGGCTATACGTATAAAGGCATATAAATATAAATTATTAAACAAAGGAAAGAGGGATAGGATGAATTTAAAAAGAAAGAAAGTAGTTGCTTGGCTATTAACAGTTGCTATGGTACTGGGTATATGCCAAAACTTAATTGCAGGTTCAGAGAATGTGCAAGCGAGTTTGTTAAGTGGATCAATTGTAAGCGCAAGTGCTATGACTACAGACTCAATTATAAGCCCACAAGTCGATGGGAAGCAGGTAACTTTTACATACTATCAAGAAGGTCTAACAGCACCAACGGATAAGGTAAGAGTTGCAGGATCATTTAATGATTGGAATAATAGTACAGATTATATGACTCAAGAAGCTAATGGTATTTGGTCCATTACTTTAAACTTGCCTTATGGGGTGAGCCAATATAAGTTCGTTGTAAATAACGACTGGAAAGTAGATCCTAAAAATTCAAATGAATCTGGTGGCAACAGCGTTGTTGTAGTACCAGGCATAGTTATGCCTTTCTATGAAGATGTGCAGCAAGGTTCAGAGATGGTTCTTCCAGAGCAAGTTACGGTATATAGTGGAGCGGGGGCATCACAGGTAGCAGCGGCGTATGCATTAGAGTCAAGTATAACAGGTGTTACACTATCAGGACGTACAATACAAGCTGCTTCAGGGGTTGCCGATGGTATGCTTGTGCCAGTTAGAGTGTCTGCTGGCGGCATTGAAACACTTATAAATGTGAAGGTAGTAAATCAAGTCTATACATACACAATCAATTATCTTCGTAAAGCTGGAGATTATACTAACTGGAATATGTGGATGTGGAGCACGGGTGGGGCAGGTGCATCTTTAGGATTTAATAGAGGTGTTCAAGCAGATAATTACATACAAGCACAGTATAAATTTTCAACTAAAAATATGAATTGTATAACACGTAAAAGCGATGTGGGAAATGAATGGGCTGCTCAAGAAGCAGAAAGTGTTATTACGGTTCCAACAGGACAAACGGCAGTAGAAGTTTGGATGATTCAAGGTAATCCTAAAGTGTTTTATACTTATCCAACTGCAGAAGACTTAGAACCACTTCCTACGAGATATGTTGTATTTGAGTATACAAGACCAGATGGGGATTATGGTACAGGTGATAATAGATGCAACATATGGGTATGGGGAACAGGTGCAACAAATGGTCAAATAGATTTCACTGAGTTTAAAGACGGTAAAGCTATTGCTTACATCGAAATGGGACCAGCTTCAGAAACGTTAGGCTATAAGGTTAGAAAAGGTACAAATTGGGATACCTGCGTAGTAGATATTGATGTAGACAGAGCAATAACAGCTTCTGCAAATCAGGTGATTACTAAAGCGAAAGTTACCTATGGAGTGAAGCCTACAGTTACTGTAGCACCAACTAGCGCACCTAAAATAAATCCAGCGGATGGAACTATTAAGTTCTACTACAGAGATGATGCATTATTTAAAGTTTCACAGATGCACACGCTAAAGGGCGTAAAAGTTACTATCAATGGTCAAGAATATGATATGACTTATAATGCTGCTGACGAACTTTATGAATACACCTATAGCGGGTTAGCACCAGGCAAATACTATTATAACTACAGTGTAACAGATAAAGACGATCTAACAATAACTGTTCTTGATAGACTTAATAAAGTTAAAGAAGATGGTAAATCGGTTATTGAATACAAAAAAATGAATATTGCAGTAAGCGGTACAGTGGCACCAAGTACTATAAGTTACGCACAAAATGCAGTGCTTGAAATAAGTGCAGCAGGTGTAGGAGAAGACTTAGGAAAAGAAATAAGTATAAAAAGTATTACAGCGGATTTAACTGCTCTTGGCGGAAAATCTAATGTAGAGATAGATAAAGATTTAAAAGCTATCACAATAGCGGTGCCAGATACCATCCCAGCTGGGGTTAAACAAATACCTATTAGTTTAACAGATGATTCTTCAAATGTTTATGGAGGTTTAGCAACGGTTGAAGTAAGAGCTAAAACAGCAGCAGATAGAGATCATTTTGACTGGGATGAAGCGATTATTTATTTCATGCTAACAGATAGATTTAATAATGGAGATACATCAAATGATGATCCCTATGGAAATAATTACAAAAAAGAAGACAGGGGAACTTATCAAGGTGGAGACCTTAAAGGGGTTACAGCTAAACTAGACTACCTTAAAAGCCTTGGTGTTAATACCATATGGATTACACCTGTAGTAGATAATATCGCTATGAATGTACTAAGTTATGAAAATGCCTATGGTAGCAGACCAGAAGTTGGTAATGACGTATCTTATTATGGCTACCATGGCTACTGGGCAAAAGATTTTGAAAGATTAAATCCACACCTAGGCACACTAGCAGATTTCCATGCACTTATTGATGGAGCACATAATAAAGGTATGAAAATCATGGTTGACATTGTTGTTAATCATAGTGGTTATGGATTAAAACAAACAGATACACCTAGTTCATTAGGTGCAACTGGAGATATCCAAAACTTCCCAACAGAAACAGACCAAGACAGATTTGATGGCATGTTAAGGGCTGGAGGAACAGATTCAGTTCTTGGAGAGCTTGCTAATCTGCCAGACTTTATTACTGAAGATCCAGTTGTAAGGAAAAAAATTGTTGATTGGCAAGTGAACTGGGTGGATAAGCTTGGCAAAACAGCAGCGGGTAATACAATTGATTACTTCCGTATCGATACTGCAAAACACGTAGAGCCAGCGACACTTATGAGTTTAAAAAATGAACTTACAAAAGTGAAACCAAACTTTAAATACATTGTTGAGGCATGGCTATCTGCGCCAGATGTAGATAGATTCTTAAATAGTGGTACGGCAGATTCAGCCATTAACTTTGACTTTAAGCAAATTGCAAGAGACTTTATAAATGGTAATATTAACACTGCAGATACTAAACTTGATGAGATTAATAACAAATTAAATAGTGCCTACACTTATGGTAACTTTTTAAGCAGCCATGATGAAAATGGTTTCTTATGGTCATTAGAGCAAGCAGGAAAAGCAGACCCAGAAGCTTTAATGAAATTAGCGGCAAGTATTCAAATGACAGCAAAAGGTCAGCCAGTCGTTTATTATGGAGAAGAACTAGGTCAAAGCGGAGCAAACAACTGGCCTTACTATGATAACAGATACAATATGGATTGGGAATCAGTAAACGATACTAACGATATGCTAACCCATTATAAAAAGATGATTAACCTTAGAGCTAAGTATTCACAGGTATTTGCTAAAGGAACAAGAACTAAAATAGCTGGAGGGGATACTGATAACTACCTTGCTTTTGAAAGGGCTTATGCAGGTGATAAAGTAGTAGTTGTCATTAATAATGGAGAGAGTAAAGAAGTGAGTTTAACGGTCCCTTATGCAGTAGGAAGCAAAGTGATTGATGAATACAACGGCAAAGAGTATAGTGTTTTAACAGGTAATACAATAACACTAACATTGCCAGCACCAAAAGATGGAGGAACTATCATACTATCGGCTAAGAAAGAAAGTAGCTCATCATCAAGTGGTTCATCAGGTGGCGGCGGCGGCGGAGCAACACCAGTAGTTGCAGAGCCTGCAAAAGATAATGTAGTACCAGGAGTTAGTTTACTAAGTAAAGCTGATGTAGATAAACTAATAGCAAGTAGTAAAGACAATACTTTAGTTTTAAAACCAGAAGCAGGAAAAAGCGGTGTGGCAGTATCAACCGAACAGTTCAAAACGTTACAAGAAAAAGGACTTGATCTTAAGATTGCTATAAATGGCATAGCAGTAGTACTTAATGCAAATGCAATACCAGCTGGAGCATTAGCAGATGGCGGAACAATTTCTTTTAAACAAACAGAAGCATCTGGGGTTAAAGCAGATACAGATTCAAATATGAATTCTCTAAGTAAAGTCTTTAATTTAGAAATTAAAGCTACAAATAAAGAAGGTAATTCAACTGGAATTCATGAATTTAAGGAACCTATACGCGTAACATTGCCTTTAGATTCAAGCAAGCTAAATCTTATAAAGGATAAGAGAAAAGTGGGTGTATACTATGTACAGCCTAATGGTGATTTGAAATTTATGGGAGGTAAAATAGAGAATGGGACTATTACCTTTAAGACACCTCACTTTAGTAACTATGTTGTTATGGAATACAACAAAACCTTTGAAGATCTTGGCAAAGTAGCTTGGGCTAAGAGCGATATAGAAGTGCTTGTAGCAAGACACATTACAACAGGTGCAACGGATAAAACGTTTAATCCAAGTGGTGTCGTTACAAGAGCACAGTTTGCAGTACTATTAAGTAAAGCAATAGGTATTGATCCAACAAGCAACAAAGGGAAATTCAAAGATGTTATAGGCGAAGATATCTATAGCGGTTATATTACAGCGCTTAATGAAAAGGGTTTAATGAACGGGTATTCAGATGGAACCTTTAAACCAACTAAGCAAGTAACAAGGCAAGAAATCGCAACACTTACAACAAATGCATATTTATATTTAACGAAAGAAAAAATAAGTGATATTGAAAAAAATTATAAAGCACCATTCAATGATATGGCACAGGTGCCACAATGGGCAGTGGAAGGTATTAAAGCAGCACAAGCATTAGAGATTATTGGCGGCACAGGTAATAACAACTTTAGTCCTAAAAAAGGCGTAACAAGAGCTGAAACAGCGAAGATGATTATTACATTACTAGATAAAGCAGGCCAATTCTAAAAAACAAGAGGTACATTTCCTATTAAGGAATGTACCTCTTGTTTTATTGTTAATAGAGTACAACATAACAGATTAGCGAGATGCCCAGACAAAACCACGCCTTATTATTGTCTTTACGGGGTCTGTTTCTACAATGGTTTCAGTATGTCCTAGAGAACAATAAAACACACGACCTTTGCCCCATTGTTTTGTCCAAGCTACCGGCATATCTACAGTGCCATTTGTAGTGTGAAAACCGTCTGCTACTGGAAAACGAGTAGTTGCCAGTACAGTCACTGCAGGATCTATATGCATATAGTACTGTTCGCTTTTGATAGTAAAGTCCTCGATACCATCTACAATAGGACTGGATTCTTTTTTTATATGCACTTTATACGCTACATGATCATCTCCTGGATGAGAGACAAACTGACCACCTGTGAGAAATTGCCATTCAATGCATTCTCTAAATCCATCTGCCATGCCGTGTATACCCGCTAATCCTAAACCATTTGCTACGGCGTTTAATAGTGGGTGTATTTGTTCATGAGAAATTTTCCCGGCTGTCCAAACGGGTATAAGGAGATCTAGACCTTGTAATTTATGACTATCTTAAAGAACTTTTAAGGTATCTGAAACTTCTACATCAAAGTCGCATTCTTCCATCATGCGCTTAAATAGAGCAGCGATCTCTTTAGGCCTGTGACCTTCCCCGCCACCTTGCATGATAAGTGCTTTTTTCTGCATTACTTTTCTCCCTTCTAATGCTTATGTATCTCTACTAGCGTTGTATTATAGTGTGATTTCTATACGGTTACCTTCTGGGTCTAGCACACAGCTTTCATAATACCCATCTCCAGTTACATGAGCACGACTTACAACTATATAGCCATCGTCTGCTAGTAAAGAGGTTAATGTATCTACAGCTTCTTTACTGCCAACAGAAAAAGCAAGGTGTATATACCCCATACTTTGGTCGGTTGCTGTGTTGGTATTTTGTAATATACCAGGCATCTCCATTAATTCTAGCCTAGCGCCTGTATTAAATGAAAGAAAATAAGAATGAAAGGCTACTTCTGAATTGGTATATTTCTCACCAGCATTTCCGCCAAAGTACTTACAATAAAATGCTTTCATGTTCTCTAAATTTGTTACCCAAATTGCAATGTGTTCAATCTTCATTTTTACTCCTCCTAAAAGTTAGTTTGTGGTTAAGTTGTACAGCTTTGGTATGTTATTAATATATTATAACGGTATATCATGATCCTTATATTCTTCCATTAAGGTGCAAAGGAGAATATCTTTATCCAAAAGTGATTTTTCGTATTTGTTTTTGAGTTTGTGCAGATAGATATCATGATGAATATGTTCAGATACAATGGAAGAAAGTAGATGATTTTCTGTAAAGGTTCCTATATAATCCGAATGTCTCATGTTGCTTGCTATGAGCGTTTTTGTATAATCTACCACTAACATCAAGCGGCTTGAATGGCAAACATGCTCTATTTCTGCTGGACTATAAAGTTCGATAGGAAGATTTTCATGGTTTAGAGCAGAAAAAGAAAAGACAATAATTCGTACGCCTCTTGCGTGAAGCATTTCAATTTCACTTTTAAATAGCTGCAAATCTATAGTTGTATTCATATAGATTTCAGTCTTTGCCTCTAATAGAAGCTCTTTTGTTTTTGTAATAATATTGTCATAGCCTTCAATATTAAAAAAACTTCTTTCAGATGGCTTTTCATCAAACTGTGATAATTTCTCTTTTAAAATATCAGCTGTTGCTACATAGTCACTTTTTAACTCTTCCATCAATATTTCTGGTCTTTTTGCCACATACTCATTGGCTTCTTTTGGTAGCAAATAAATATGACCTTTTTGATATAAGTTATCGAGTGCTTTATAGACTGAAGAACGCGATAAGTTAATCAGCTTTGCAATTTTATAGCCGCTTAATTGCTTATGCTTGACTAATGTTATGTAAATATCCGCCTCTGTTTTTGTAAAATCAAGTTTGCATAGAGCTTGCAGTAAATCTTCCATTTTTACTCTCCTTTGGACGAAGTAGTTTCTCGTGTACTACTAAAAATATTGTATAATCTAAAAGTACATTTGTCAACAAAGATTTTTGTATCACACTAATCTAAAACTACTTCCTAGATAAAAGCACTTATAAAAATAATGTCATATAGAGTAAAACAAAACCTTAAAAAACTGTCAATACTATGATAATATAGACCTAACATATAGAGCATGAATATAAGAAATACTTATTAAAATGAAATAGGAGTTTCCATGAGATTAGATAGAAAGCAAACCAAAGCAATCGAAGAAGTCAAGTATTTGGCCACTGAAAATACGTGGCGCTACCGCAGTATTATAAGACATATGTACCGTCAGTATGATAAGATGAAGTATTGGCTTTTTAAGGAAGAGATCTATGAGCTTCTTAAAGTTTATGAAGACTTTGAGAGCTATAAAGAAGAACAGCTTAAGTTAGACTTAGAGCAGCTTACCAACTGGGGTAACATTGCAGCTATTGCAGATACTACCAAGGTAAAGACTGTAGAAGAGTTTAAAAACAGAGAGTTTCGCTATCAGCTAGCTCCTTATACGATCGAAATAGAACGCATGCTGATTGGGCTTGAAAATATG
>CALJTN010000149.1 GCA_937976175.1 uncultured Clostridiaceae bacterium
GCCTATAAAGGAACAGTAATAGTTATTTCACATGACAGGTATTTTTTGGATAGAGTTGTAACAAAAATAGTTGAAATTGAGGATGGAGAAACTTCTTTTTATGATGGCAATTATTCTTATTATGTAAAAGAAAAGCAAAGAAGGGTTTTTGAACAATTTGAAGCATATAAAGACCAACAGAAAAAAATAAAGGCTATGGAAAAAGCAATAAAACAGTTAAGGCAATGGGCTATTCAAGGGGATAATGAAAAATTCTTTAAAAGAGCAGAAAGCATGCAAAAAAGATTAGATAAAGTTGAAAGAGTTGATAAACCACTAATAGATCAACCTAAAATCAAACTAGACTTTGCTGACGCTGATAGGTCAGGGAAGGATGTGATCAGTATTAAAGGTTTATGTAAAAGCTTTGAAGATAAAAAAGTATTAGAGGATTTATATTTAGATATTAGGTATGGAGAATCTACAGCTTTAATTGGAAACAATGGCAGTGGAAAATCAACTATTATAAAAACGCTTTTAGGGGAGATTATACCAGAGAAAGGCGAAGTAAAATTAGGTGCTAATGCTAAAATAGGATATCTACCCCAAAACGTAGGCTTTAACAATGAAGAACTAACAGTACTTGAAGCTTTTAGAGAAGATATCACTATATTAGAAGGTCCAGCAAGAGGAATACTGGCTAAGTTTTTATTCTATGGAGAAAGTGTTTTTAAAAAGGTTAAAAATCTTTCAGGAGGAGAAAAAAGCAGGCTTAAACTTTGTAAATTAATTCAAAATGATATAAATCTATTAATACTTGATGAACCAACCAATCATCTTGATATAGATTCTAGAGAGATGCTAGAAGAAGCCTTAACAGAATTTAGAGGAACTATACTATTTATATCTCATGATAGGTTTTTTATAAATAAACTTGCAGCGAGAATATGTGAAATAGAAGATAAGAAAATTGTTAATTATTATGGTGACTACGAGTATTATAAAGAAAAGAAAAGTGAATTTAAGCGAAACAAAGTGGAGGCACCTAGAGAGAAAAAAACAAATAACCAGGAATATATTGAAAAGCCTAAAAATCAAGAAAATACTAAAAAACTAAAGGAAACAGAAAGCTTAGAAAATACAATACAAGAGCTTGAAGCAAAGCTAAAAGATATAGATATTGAAATGCATGAGAGTGGCGCTGAATATGAAAAGTTGCTAGAGCTAAGTAAAAATAAGGAAAGAATCCAAGGAGAATTAGATGTAATTCTTGAAAAATGGATGGACATAGAAAACTCTTAAGGAAAGCCATTTTGGCTTTCCTTAGTTTATATTTTATTAATATTAATCACTACCTATATCTAATTTTCTTACCCCAAGAGCCTGGTGGGACCAAAGCGTATCCTTTACCATTTCCATCTGATTTTCAAGGCACTCTATTATAAGAACAACCTCTGTTCTGGTTTTATTATTTTGTAAATGATTATGTTTTTTCATCAGTATTAGCTTAATGACAAAGCCTAATGCAAAACCAATGGCTATAGCAATGAGACCCCACAATAGAGGACCCCACTTTAAAAGAAAACCATAGATGCTTCCAAATATTCCAAAGAAAACTGCAAGGAGGGCAGGCAAATCAAATAAACTTAATCCATCAGAATTATGAATGGAATCAAATAACCTGCCTACCTCATCTTTTTTATCCATAGGAATAGCCATTATATTTTCTTTTTTTATTCCCTTCATCTCAATTGCGGTAATAGCCAGTTCCAAGTATATTGAATGCTCAAAGGTAGAAACAACGTACATTCTATCACCTCTAATAGATTTTTTAAATGGCATTACAAAATTTGAATTTTGATAATCTCTTTTTAAGAACTTAGATTGCTCCCACTCAAATAACTTATTATTTTCAACTGTATTTGTGTAAGCATCATACATAGAAAAAAGATGTACAGAAGGAATATTTAAAAACCAGTGCATATTTAACACTGACTTTGCCTGGGCAAAATCTCCTAAAAGGGTATAGTGAAAGGCGGGTAATAGATTAGAATAATAGCATATTATAGTCCACCACACAATAAGAAAAAGTGACATAACAAGCCTTTGAATATATAGATGGCCTGAACCTGGAACAAATAAAGACCACATTGCTGCAACCCAGGGTTTTCTTTTATCTAAATAATTAATTTCCATATTACCAATTATAAATGGTTGAATTTCTGCGTTTTCTCTTTCTGCTAACATATAGGCATGGTTTAAATCAACTGTTGTTCGATAACTATCCCATATAGTAAAAATATATGTAGGAATATATAAGGCCATCCATTGTATATTCACAACTGCCTTTGCCCTTTCAAAATCTCCTGTAAAAGAATAAAGAATTAAAAGATTAATATTCCCATTATAATTTATAAATAGTTCCCAAAAGAATAAAGCAAACCCTCGCCAATACTTTGATAATAATAAGTGACCTAAACCAGGAAATGCTACTGACCAATAAGCAATTACTGAGGGCCGTCTTAAATGTAGTTGAGTAGTTCCCAGTAAACTAAGAAAGGCAATTGGCCGCCTTACAGTAGGATCAGAATCCTTTAAACTCCTCATATTTAACGCCTCCAATAATATACTTTCTGTAAAATTATTTACAGGTTTTATAAAGGTATTAATCACATTGGTATTTCAACATTTTACTGTTGTACACATAGTCATAGAATAAATACAAAGGAATGTAAATAATAAATGAATACCAATACTTCCATTGCACCATATCATACATACTTAACCATGAAAACAACGGTTCAAGTATAAATGAAGATATGAATGCAAAAGTGATAGCTTTAACATACTTATTGATTTTAGGCTTAAATTGTAGCATTGTCATAACATAGACTGGAAATAAAGTGAGATCCCAAGGGAAATGTACAGGTATAAGTGGAAGTACATTCCAATCATAATGCCATAGATTATAAGAAGCGCCTATGTTGTCTAAAACACTTGAGACAATTACTACTACCAGACCTACAAATAATAGCCGAGGGGTATTATTTCTACTTCTAATCTTAACCCAAATAACCCATGGAATTATTGATAAAGCAACTGACAACCACCAGCGCCAACTAAAGACTATATTAGCAATCCATATGCGATAAACTTTTAAATTCCCCTGTGCTACCATGCTATAAACTTCATCTAATAAGGTTTTTTCTATCATTTATAATCACCCATTATAGTATAACCTATATTTTAGTTATTACTCACAATAAGTAGCTACGGTGACAGAGTTTAATTAATGCATTTTATAACCCAAACCATGCTTTGATAGTCTCCTATTAAATCTGGAATTTCTATTCCACAGTACATTAATTCATCCCCACCAAAGCTATTTTTCTTTTGTGTTATAGAATACTCCATATCTCTTTTTAGCCCTTTTAGTTTCAGCTTTCTAATAGGTGCATTAGGCACAGCAAGCACCCTGAAATAAGTAACTAAGGCTTCAGTTTTATCTTCTGAAACAAACATCCAGGAACTTTCATTCCCTTCAAAAGGACTTAATAGCCTATACATTTCTCCATACTGTATTAATTGCCTTAATTGCTTGTACTCTGCTATTTGTAGCTTAACTGCTTCTTTTTCTTCTTCGGAAAATCTTGTAAGGTCTAGTTCGTAGCCAAAGTTTCCGCACATAGCCACATCACCTCTCATCTTAAGAGAGGTATTTCTATTAACTTGATGATTAGGAACTGCTGAAACATGGGCTCCCATTGTACTAACTGGGTAAACTATACTTGTTCCATATTGAATCTTTAGTCGTTCCACAGCATCAGTATTATCACTAGTCCAGGTTTGCGGCATATAGAATAATAAACCAGGATCAAAACGACCTCCACCACCAGAGCAACTTTCAAAGAGAACCTTTGGAAAAGCTTTTGTGATAGAATCCATAACCTTATACAGTCCTAGCATATATCTGTGAGCCGTTTCTCTTTGTCTTTCTGCTATCAAAGAAGGTGAGCCTATCTCTGTCATATTTCTATTCATATCCCATTTAACATAGCTTATAGGAGCACTTTTCAAGATACTACCTACTGTGCTAATAATGTAATTACAAACCTCTTCCCTTGATAAATCAAGAACTAACTGATTTCTTCCCTCTGAGCGGGTTCTATTAGGCACATGAATACACCAATCCGGGTGAGCTCTATATAAATCACTGTCTGGCGATACCATTTCAGGTTCAAACCATAGACCAAATTCTAGCCCAATGTTATTAACTCGAGTTGCTAAATCATTTATTCCATTAGGTAATTTTTTAGTATCAACACCCCAATCACCTAAAGAACTTTTGTCATTATCTCTTTTTCCAAACCAACCATCATCTAGCACAAAAAGCTCAATGCCAAGTTCTTTTCCTACTTTTGCTATAGCTTCTATCTTTTCAGCATTAAAATCGAAATATGTAGCTTCCCAGTTATTAACTAAAACTGGTCTTACCGTATCTCTAAACTCACCTCTGCATAGTCTTGTTCTATAAAGTTTATGATAGGTTCTAGACATTTCACCTATACCACCACTGGAATAGACCATTACTACTTCAGGAGTCTGGAATTCTTCCTTTGGTTCTAATAGCCATGAAAAATCAAAAGGATTTATACCTATAGATACTCTGGTAGTCTGATATTGATCGATCTCTGCCTGAGCTAAAAAGTTACCACTGTAAACTAAACTAAAACCATAAACTTCTCCATGATCTTCTGTAGCATCTTTACTAAGTAGTGCAATAAAAGGATTATGCTGATGACTACTAGCCCCTCGTCTACTTTCTATAGATTTATTCCCTGTACTTAGAGGATTTCTTTCAATGTGTCTTTCTCTTGTCCATGCACCTGAAAGATTCATAAAGTCATAGTCATTTTCGCCAAAATCTACACTCATGCTTAAGGCTCGAAGAAGTTTTAACTTTGTGTTCCCTTCATTTATGAAACGAGCACTTCTTGTAATAACATCCTGATTCTCGAAGGCAGTATAAGACAAAACCACCTTAAGTCTAGTTAAAGAATCTCTCATTACAAGCTCTAGGGTTTGTGCTTCATCCTCGCTTTCCACATAAGTGGCTGGTAGCCCTGAAAGCATAGGTTTTCCTTTGAAGATTTCATGAGATTCATATCTAAGATCTGTTATGGTTGAGCCATTTTCAAGCTGCAGTGAATAAGCTGGAGTACGGAAATCAGTATTGCCATAGGCTGGGTATTCTTGTGGAAAGGTATCCAAAGAAAACATTGTATCCATGGGGTCTGGGTTTGGAGAAAAAGAGCATCTTGACCTTAATACTAACATTTCATCAACGGCAGGTTTTCGTATCTTCCGCCCCCAATAAAGATGTGCAAGATAACCTTCTTTATATACTTGCAGGATATAGCTAGTATTTCCAGCTTGTAAATGAAAGGAATGTGTAGATTCATCAAAAATGATACTCATGCTGCAACCTCCTTTGTATTTATAAATGTTCATATGTATATTATAAAATATATATGAATAAAAAGAATGGATATATGTAAGAAAAATATGGTATAATCTCAGATACAAATTAATGTTAAAAATAAGGAGATCAGTTATGTCTCATAAAGGCGAATACGCAAATTTTAGAGGAACTCAAAATGTAAGCCAGGATTTAATTGTATATCATTATGGCATGGAAGAATGTAAGAGGAGCCACTCCTTTGGACCAGCCCTTAGAGATCATTTTTTGATTCATTACATATTAAGTGGAAGTGGAACCTTTAAGGTAGATGGAAAAAGTTATGAACTTCATGAGAAGCAGGGTTTTCTCATATGTCCGGATATCGTTACCTATTACCAGGCTAGTAAAGAAACCCCTTGGACATATACTTGGGTTGGATTTAGGGGGATTAAAGCAGAAGCCCTTCTTGAAAATGCTAATCTGGATAGAAATAATCCAATTTTCTTCTATGAAGGTGATGTTATAAAAAAATGTTTTGAAGAAATGAATAATTCACATTTATACAAATATGCTTATGAGCTTAGATTACAAGGGATTTTAAGTATGTTACTTTCAGAGATTATAGAGGGTGCAAAAACTAATATAATTCAAGCTCACGGAGGAAAAGATATTTATATAAAAAAAGCTCTTCAATTTATAGAAAGTAATTATTCACGTAATATGTCTATAGAAGAGTTAGCTAGACACATAGGGCTCAACAAAAATTATTTCAGCACCTTATTTAGAGAGGTCTTAGGAATTCCACCTAAAGAGTATGTTATTAAATATAGAATAAATAAAGCCTGTGGTCTTCTTAATAATGAGGACTTAACTATGAGCGAAGTATCACGTTCAGTTGGTTATGATGACTCACTTGGATTCTCAAAAATATTTAAGCAAGTCAAAGGGATGTCTCCCAAAACATACAGGAAAGCTATTAAGGAATAATTATATATTAATTTTTTACCTTGGAGGTGAAGGTTTTGGATATAATCAAAAGATTTAAAGCATGGTTTAAAGATTTAAAAATTAAGAATAAAATTATGATGGTTTATTTACCACTTACTATTATACCTATTTTGATTTTGGCAAATGCATCAAATACACTGGCGTCTAGAATTATTATTCAGAAGACTGAAGAAAATGTAAGGGATAATTCAAAACTAATCATTAATATGCTTGAAACAACTCTTAAAAATTCAGAAAATTGTGCAAATATGTTATCCCTAAATCTTAGTCGTACCATAATATTAAATGCAGAAGCACGGGGGGGAGAGAGCCAAGGCTTAAGACTTTATAATTCATTAAATAATGAGCTGAGTTATGCTAAGATGATTTTCAAAGAGGTTAGCTCTATGGCTTTTATAGATACTAATTTAACTTTATATGCCACCAATGATAATATGAGCAATAACATTTATTATGAAAAAAACAGAGATTTCATAAATGAAATAGATAAGACCAATGGAATT
>CALJTN010000150.1 GCA_937976175.1 uncultured Clostridiaceae bacterium
TATATTGGGAAATCTTCAAATCATAGATTTTTTGAAAGTGTTAACGGGTATTATCACCTCACTGGATTCTTTTATATTGTTGATTTAAAAGAAATGATAGCAATTCCAATTGAAGAGGATCATGAGATGGTTTGGATGGAAGCAGAAGAGTGTTGCAAGGCTTTGGAGATGGAGAGTCAAGTTTGGGCGGTTAGAGAAGCCATAAAAGAAATAGCAAACGAGTACTTTGTAACCGACTAAAGTTGTAAAAGCCATTAGCAAACATAAACTTCTAGCTTATGCTATGAACTCAGGGTACGTAACAATAACTAGAAGTTGTTGTTTTCCATTTTATTCCAATATGAGAGCGTGAATCTCTTGCCCCTTTTCTACTTGGTCTTTTTCTTGTTTTTCACATTCATGTTTTTTACTCCATTCCTCCATATTTTCTTTTAAATCTTCATAACCAATAGCAACCAGAAAAGTTTTCCTAACGTCAACCATTTTCTGGAACGACCCCAGGGGTAAAAAACAATGTTCACAGTGAAAGAGGTATGGAAGTGCTTCATCTGAAAAAATACAAAAAATATTATAAAAATTTGTAAAAAGTTATATGTAGCTAGTTACATTCTGCCAAGTACCCACCCCACTATTTTACGACCCTCCTTTTCTTTTCCTTTACTTCTTAACTTGCTATAGTATTCTTTTACTTTCCTTCTTGCTTTAGCTGTTGTCTTGTTATCAAGGAGTTGACTTCCAGTCAACTCCTATGGGGTCTGGACAGCCGCCTAAAAATAGGAAAGATCCATGTTTAACTATGTAACTTTCAATATTAATATATATATTAAACAGAAACAGTCTTCTAACATGTCTAATTCATATAATTAATGCCAATATTATTAATAAAAACTAGTAGATTTTTGTTAATTCTTCACTAGTCATAGCAAAAGGTACTCAACCATAAGATTGAATACCTTCCATCATACTTAAATAATATATCATAAATATAATAATCACCTGCTAATTCTTATTCCCTCCATTATTTCATTAACCCTATTCACAATCCTCTCAATTTCCTTCTGCGGATTAGTCCACCAATCTTTACTCCAAATTCTAATAATATTCCAACCTCTACTTTCAAGATATCTCTGTCTATAAATATCCCTCTCTCTGGCAGACTTAGAAGAATGGAAAGCTGCACCATCACATTCAATCCCTAAAATATACTTTGAAGCTTCTGCGTCATATACAGCTAAGTCTATCTTGTAACCAGATACCCCTATTTGAGTATCAACAATTAAGCCTTCCTTTTTAAGAGCATCACAAACTTGGTTTTCAAAATCTGAATCAAAATGAACTTCTTCATTTCTTGAACTCCCAGAATCACATACACTATAAAGTATTTCCTGTGCCAGTCCGTCATTAGCTTCTGAAACTGCCCTTACATATTGAAGATACTTCTTAAATAACTTAGGTCCATTGTTCTTTGAGGAATCAACATTTAAATCCTCTGGTTCTATGGAAGTAACAAGATATACCTTTTTCTTAGCTCTACTGATAGCAACATTTAATCTATTTTCTCCACCATCTTGAGATAAGGAACCAAAACTAGCTGTTACTCTTCCATTTTCATTCTTTGCATAAGCCGTAGAGAATATTATAATGTCTCTTTCATCACCTTGCACATTTTCAATATTCTTTACAAATAAACTAAAATCCTCATTATTTTCTACTCTATCACTCTCTGCAAAATACTTCTTACCAAATTCAGGATCTTTGCCTGCTTCTATCTCTAATAGATCATCAATTAAATCCCTTTGAGTAATATTAAACGTAATTACACCAATAGTTTCATTTTCTTTTCTATTATTAAGAGTATCCTTGACTAATCTAACAACTTCCATTGCCTCTTCAGCATTACTTCTATTAATCCATTTACCGGTCACTTTAATTCTCTCTATAGGGTTAATTCCTTTTTTATTTGTCTTAGAGGTATTTGGTGAAACCTCAAGCCTTCCACCATAGAAGGCATAATTAGAGAAATTAATTAGTTCATCATATTTTGATCTATAGTGATAATATAGTGAAGTTGATGCAAAGCTATATTTTGCTAGGTCTAGAAGACTTTCTTCCTCTAGCGCTGCAGCAGTTTCTATATCCTCGCCTTCTTCTTCCTCATCATATTTACCACTAAAGGTTGATGAAGGTCTTAGCTGCTTATCATCTCCTGCAACTACTACTTTTTTGCCTCTATATACTGTAGGCACTGCAGATTCAATGAATATCTGTGAGGCTTCATCAAATATAATTACATCGAATAAACCATTTGCTAAGGGTAATACCTCTGAAACTGACTCAGGTGACAGTAACCAACAGGGATATAGCTCAAAAATACTCTCAGAAAATCTTGAGACAAACTCTCTAATATGAAGGAGCTGGCTCTTCTTGGTACATTGCCTAAACATCTCCTTCCATAGCTTTTCATTACATAGCTTATTTTCTAAAGCGAGGTTATCCCATTTTTG
>CALJTN010000151.1 GCA_937976175.1 uncultured Clostridiaceae bacterium
AAACAGCGCGCTAATTAAAGGTTCTCTTAATATGACTATAGCAAGAGCTGCTGGTATCATAACTAAATTTATTATATTAATGGATTTCACTAAGGATTTTTTATATTCCTCATGGTTATTTTGAGCTATAAAAGTAGCTAATATTGGGTATATTATCATAGAAACTGCTACAGCAAAAACTTCATAGCTTAGTAATGTTACTTTATTTGCACCTTCAAGAATTGAAGTTGCGCCTTCATATAATCTTATGGCAAAAGATCTATTTACAAATAAATTAAATTGCATGGTTGCCGTACTAATTATAATTGGTATCATTAATAAAAACATTTTTCTCAGGTCTTCATTCTTAAAATCAAATTCTAATTTATACCTATATCCCAGCTTTTTAAACATAGGAACGTTAATTACGAATTGTACAAAAAAAGCTAGTACCGTTGTAACTGCAAAGCCTGTAAGACCAAATTTATCTACAAATAGACTTAAATAAATTATATATATTAAATTTGATGCTGCGGCCATGGCAGAGGGAATAGAGAATTTTTTATGCGCTTGTAGCGTACCTGCTACAACTCCTTGAAGGGTTAAAAACAACACTGATAAGAACATTATTCTAAGTATCTTCACTGTTTGATTAAATATCACGGGGTCCTTGGATAGATTACTTGCAGAAACATACACTATATAATAAGAAGATAGTATACCAAGCCCCGTAATAATTATGGTCAATATCATAGACGTATTCATTACGTTATTTACAAAACTATTCCTCTGTTTTAATTCTTTTGTCTCAATATAATCAGTAAGAATAGGTATTATTGTGGTGCTTAGACCATAGCCTAAACTAGTAAATAGATATACTACTCCAAAACACCATACATATATATCTGTTGAATTAGTCGTTCCAAATCTAGAAAACATTAAACTATCTCGTACTATAGCTAGTGCCTTTCCAATTATTACAAGTAGCATTACTATTATTGAACTTTTTAAAATTTTATTTTCTTTCATGGTACACTCCATATTTTTGTGAATTTAAAAACTATTACTTCTTAACACTATAAAAAAACGCTTCCTATTTAAAAATACACTTATTATTTCTTTAGTATGCTGTGGTAACTTTTAAAGTATCTTTCCCAAAACTTCTCCATAGTAAAATTATTCAATACTATATTATTCAAATTTTCACCTTTTAAATTTAAATTATTCTTATCTAAATATGCTTGTTTCATAGCATTATAAATACTTTCATGGTTGTAGTGGTTTACTCTATACCCGCTATTATTATCCAATATACACTCTAAGTCTCCCACCTTAGTATAAATCAAAGGTTTCTTTACAAGCCCTGACTCTAAAACTGTTAATGGTGGTGCTCCCCCCTCGCTTAAGGAAGCTAGTACACTAACATTAGCACAATTTATGTATTCCATTGGGTTCTCAACATTTCCACTTAAAATAACCTTGTTTTCTAGTTCAAAGTGCACTATCATCTTCTCTATTTCAGCTCTTAGGTAACCGTCCCCAACTAAGAGCAGTTTTATATCTTTAAATTCAAAAGTTAATTTTCTAAAAGCCATTATAACTTGTCTATGATTCTTTATAGGGTGGAATCTAGCCACCATAACATATACAAAGTCCTGCGGGTTTAATTTCAAATCATTTCGCATACCTTCTGAAGAGGTTGCAATGCTAGCTTTTCTTATATCTATTCCATTGTTTACAACTGCCTTACTGCCTAAAAAATTTTTTTCTTCTAATAGATCTTTTAAGTTATTTGATACGCAAATATAATTATTGAAGCTCTTTAACCCCTTAATACTAAGAGGTGTAAAAATAAAGTATTTTATCTTATCATTAAGAAAATCGTATCTGAAATCACTATGAACTACAGCTACTGTAGGTACCTTTAATTTGCTTTTTATAAGTAAATGCATTAAGAAGGGTTTTGCTCCATGAAAGTTAACTATACTTATGGAGTTAACTTTTATAAAATTTACTAACTCCATATTATTAAGCTTCTTACTAAAAAGCTTATAATTAACATCCATAATTTTAGCTTTTGAGTAAAGTGGACCTTCTCCTAAACAGCCAATTATATTTTCAAACTTTCTATTATCCTTGTTACATATATTTAATACGTGGTTTCCACCTCCACCATTATCATTACCGGATATGATATGCAAAATTTTAATGTGGATCCCCTCCTCGTACTGCTCTTTATAGCTTCAAATTATTTGTGTTTATACTTATCTTTTATAACCATTAAAATAAATTTAGGTATAGAAGATAATCTTTTAATCCTAAAAGGTTCTTTGGAAACTCTATACAACCATTCCAGTCCCATAGCTATCATCCACTTAGGTGCACGTTTAAGGGTGCCCGCTATAATATCAAAACTTCCCCCAACTCCCATAAATACTTTGCAGGGAAGTCTGTCCATATATTTTGCTATAAACATTTCTTGTCTAGGACATCCCATTGCAACAAATAACATTTGTGGGTTAACTTTTTCTATTTCTACTAATATTTCTTCACACTTATCCAAATCAAAATAGCCATCATGACTGCCCAAAATATTTAAATCACGATATTTGGTTCGTAAATTAATATTGCACATATCCAATGTTTCTTGAGTAGATCCTAATAAATATATTCCTTGTTTTTCTTTTTCGCATTTTTTTACTAAACTATCCATAACTTCTATACCTGCAATTTTTTCTTTTACTGGTTTCCCAACAATTTTTGAACATATT
>CALJTN010000152.1 GCA_937976175.1 uncultured Clostridiaceae bacterium
TACATTTAAGTGGAAAGCACTTTGAGCAAAATATCCATCCATTATAGATACAAGGTTGGTTATTCTTGTTTCCGTGTCTTTTCCAAGCGCTTCTGGTACTATTGAGAAAGTATTAGAAACACCATCTTGGCAGTACTCTCTATATGGTATTTTAGCTACTGAGTTTAATGAAGCTAAAGCACCATTTTCATCTCTTCCGTGCATTGGGTTAGCGCCTGGTGCTAATGGCTCGCCTGTTTTTCTTCCATCAGGAGTAGCACCAGTTTTCTTACCATATACTACGTTTGAAGTTATTGTTAATACAGATAAAGTATGCTCTGCATCTCTATAGGTTTTATGTTTCTTAAGTTCGTTTGAAAACTTTTTAACTAATTCCACAGCTATATCGTCAACTCTGTCATCATCATTTCCGTATTTAGGGAAATTGCCTTCAATTTCAAAGTCCATAGTTATGCCTTCTTCATTTCTTATAGGTTTAACCTTAGCAAACTTTATAGCACTTAGGGAGTCAGCAACTACTGATAATCCAGCTATACCAAAGGCCATAAATCTTTTTACTTCGGTATCGTGAAGAGACATCTGACCAGCTTCATAAGCATATTTATCGTGCATATAATGGATAGTATTCATTGTGTCCACATAAACCTTTGCAACATACTCTATTACTGTCCACAAACTAGCTTTAACTTTTTTATAATCAAGAACTTCATCGTCCATTTTAGCTAAATTTGGCACTACAGATTTTGAGTTAAGCTCATCTACTCCACCGTTAATTGCATATAATAAGGATTTTGCAAGGTTAGCACGAGCACCGAAGAATTGCATTCTCTTTCCAAGCTCCATAGCAGATACACAACAAGCAATACCATAGTCATCCCCATATATAGGTTCCATTATGTCATCATTTTCATACTGGATAGAATCCGTTAGTATTGACATTTTAGCACAATATTTCTTAAAGTTTTCTGGTAATCTTTCAGACCATAAAACAGTCATATTTGGCTCTGGTGAAGGATCTAGAGTAGTCAATGTGTGCAAGAATCTAAAAGTTGTTTTAGTTACTAATGGTTTGCCATTAGTACTAACACCACCAAGACATTCTGTTATCCAATTAGGATCCCCAGCAAACAAATCATTGTATTCTGGAGTTCTTAGGTGTCTTGCAAGTCTTAATTTAATAACAAATTGATCTATAATTTCTTGAGCCTCAGCTTCAGTTATTGTTTCATTTCTTAAGTCTCTATCCATATAGCAATCTAAGAAAGTAGTAACTCTTCCTAGAGACATTGCAGCGCCATTATTCTCTTTTATAGCAGCTAGGTAACCAAAGTATACAAACTGTACAGCTTCTTTAGCAGTGGTAGCTGGCTCTGAAATATCAATGCCATAAGACATAGCCATATTTTTGATACTTACCATAGCTCGTAGTTGCTCATTTAATTCTTCTCTACTTCTAATTAAGCTTTCAGAAGCGTGACCAGTTAAGGCTTTAAGATCTTCCTTCTTTTTTGCTATCAAGAAATCCATACCGTAAAGTGCTATTCTTCTGTAGTCACCAATTATACGTCCTCTGCCATAAGCATCTGGGAGTCCTGTTATAAGACCAACATTTCTAGCTACCTTTGTTTCGTCAGAATAAGCATCGAAAACACCTTGATTATGAGTTTTTCTATACTTAGGGAAGTATTCTGCTATATCCTTGTCTAACTTAAAACCATAAGCTTCTAGTGATTGCTCTACCATTCTGAAACCACCAAAAGGGTTTACAATTCTTTTTAATGGAGCATCTGTTTGAAGTCCAACTATTACCTCGTTTTCTCTATCTATATATCCAGGACCAAAATTATCTATGCCTGAAATTGCGCTAGTTTCTACATCTATAATACCTTTTTTAATTTCTTCTACAATAAGAGAATGTGCTTTATCCCAAATCTTAATAGTTTTATCAGTTTTTTCTACTAAAAAGCTATCATCACCTTCATATAAGGTGTAATTTTTTTGAATGAAGTCTCTTACATCAATTTGTTCTTTCCATAATTCGCCGTTGAAGCCTTCCCACTGTTTAAACATTTTTTTCCTCCTTCAATACATTAATTTTACTATGATTTTAGAATGGTTTTTGCACCGTACAATCTAATGGGTAAAATATATTAATAGTAAGTATCATTTAATAATAATTATCATTTAATTACATTATACAATATTTTTATATGATTGTTAATACTTAAAGGTAAAATTTACAACAGATTCATAAAGTAGTTAACAATTATTAGTGTTATCTAAAAATTAATCTGCTTATGTAATACATTGTAATATTAAAAGTGAAACAGTTCAAGTGGTTGTGTGAAAGTTGCAATATTGAAAATATTCAATTAACTTTAAAAACGTTGATATATAACGTTTTAATAGTAAGTGAAATATAAATATGTGAATATAACAGAGTAATTTTAAAATGAAACAACCCTTGGAAATGATGATATACTAAAGAAAAAATGCATCTTGAAAAAAATATTATTATTTTCATTTATAATGAGGTATAATAATAAGGTATTAATTATGGTGGAGGTAAATTATATGAGCAAACCTAGCATATTTAGCAAGGATTATGAAAAGGAAATGAAAAAACGAAGAAAAAGAATATTTTTATTAGTTATTGCACCTATAATAGGGTTAGCTATATTTTTAATTACAGACTTTAATGGTTTATTAAATAAAGGTTTAAGCATAAAGAGTGGCATAAATAATATCCTGTTAAATAAACCGAAAAATAGTAAAGTTAATAAAACGAAGGTGGAAAAAAACACAGAGGAAGATCTTAAGCCACAGTCAAATGCTGAAGAAACCAAAACTCCACAGTCAGAAGTTGATTTAAAAGCAGAGATGCCTGTAGCTAAGGAAATTTTTATTTTTTCATTATCTGATGGACAAGAGATAAATGTAGAATATAGTGTGAATGGTGCCATAAAAACTATTGTAGGTATATCAGACCATAAAGAGGTATTATACGACATAAGTCCAAGTAAGCAATCAATAGTTATACAAAGTGTAAAGAATCAAGATTTACTGTACTTTCATGTGGATAATATTAGTAAAGATATTACAAAGAAAACACATGAATCTAGTGCGGGGCAAGTTTTTCCAAAGGAAGACCAGCTTAAAAAACATCCAAACTATCTTTGGTCAATTGCACCGAGGTTTATTGACGAAGAAAATATTGCTTATGTTAGCGAATTACCTTGGATAAATGAAAAGGCTGTGCAGTATATATGGAAGGTGAATTTAAAAGATATGGTTCATATGCAAGTAAAAGCAATAAGTGGTAAAAATATTGTTTTTAAAAACATAAGCCCTAAGGGATTAGAGACTATTGTAGATGGAAATGCTGTATATGTAACACCTTTAGGAAAAGTAATAAAATAAAGAAAAGAAAGAAATATTGGTATAACACCTTTAGGTGATTATTAATAAAAGTGTTAATAGACTTTAACATTAATAAAATTATGTTGTAAATTATAAATAATTTGGTTATAATCAGTAATATTAGACTATAGAAGCAAAAATGCTTAATAATATTTGTAAATATCTTAAAAGTTATGTTATAATGTTTAAGTTAATAAGCATTCGTGGTAATTTAGGAGGAGTAATATAATGAACGTTAAAATGGAAAAATTAGAAAAAAATATTATTAAATTAGAAATAACTGTAGAAGCAAAAAGATTTAATGAGGCCTTAAAAAAATCTTGTGCAAAAAATTCAAAAACTATCAACATACCTGGATTTAGAAAAGGTAAAGCTCCAATGAATATAATAAAGAAATTTTATGGTGAAGGAGTTTTCTTTGAAGATGCTATAAATTTCTGTTGCGATGATACATATCCAGAAGCTTTAAAGCAATATGATATAAGTCCTTTGGATTATCCTCAAATTGATATTATTGAAATAGGAGAAGGAAAAGACTTTGTGTACACTGCATCTGTAGCAGTTATTCCAGAAGTTCAACTTGGAGAATATAAAGGATTAGAAGTTAAGAAAAATGAATATAATGTAACAGATGATGAAATTGAAAACCAATTAAAAGCTATGCAAGAAAAGAATGCTAGAATCGAAGAGAAGATTGATGGCGCTGTTGCAATGGGCGATATAGCTATTATAGACTTCAAAGGATTTATTGAAGAGGTAGCTTTTGAAGGCGGAGAAGGAACTGACTTTGAGCTTGAAATTGGATCAGGATCATTTATTGATACTTTTGAAGAGCAATTAATTGGACTTAAAGCTGGAGAAACTAAAGAAGTTAAAGTTAATTTCCCA
Source organism: uncultured Clostridiaceae bacterium (assembly GCA_937976175.1). Taxonomy (GTDB): domain Bacteria; phylum Bacillota; class Clostridia; order Clostridiales; family Clostridiaceae; genus Clostridium_AD. The sequence goes on from CALJTN010000152.1 coordinate 4,309, forward strand.
GAAGCATATGGAAGAGAAGACTTAAATGGAAAACCTGCAGTATTTAATGTAACTATTAAAAGCATGAAGGAAAAAGAATTACCAGCTATTGATGATGAATTTGCAAAAGAAGTATCAGAGTTTGATACTTTAGAAGAGCTAAGAAATGACATCAGAGCATCACTTGTAAAATCAAGCGAAGATAGAGAAAAGAAAGAATTTGAAGAAGCAGTAGTGGATGCAGTTTGTTCTAATGTTGCAATGGATATTCCAGAAGTTATGATAAAAAGAGAAACTGACGTTATGTTAAAAGATTTAGAAATGAAATTAAAATACCAAGGGTTAGATCTTGAATCATATTACCAGTATACTAACAATACAGAAGAAAAAGTTAGAGAATTCATGAAGGAAGCAGCTGAAAAAAGAGTTAAAACTGATTTGGTAATAACAGAAATAGCTAAAGTTGAAAATTTTGAAGCTAGTGATGAAGAAATGTTAGAAAAAGCTAAAGAAGTTGCAAAACAATACGGAGACAAAGACTTAGATAAGACAGCAGACTTAATTATGCAAGCACAAAAACAATATTTGAAAATTGATGTTGTTAATGAAAAAGTAATTAAAATGTTAGTAGATAGCGCTAAAGTCATTGCATAATATATACTAGAGTTAATTGCCAGATATTTTTCTGGCAATTAATTTTAAATATAGGATAAAATTATATGGTTAAAAAATAATTATTTAGGATAGAATTAAGTAATAGATTACCTTTTAAAGTAGGTCTATTATTAGAGTAGAGGAGGGAATTATATGAGTTTAGTGCCAATGGTTGTTGAACAAACTAATAGGGGGGAAAGATCCTATGATATTTATTCAAGATTATTAAAAGAAAGAATAATTTTTTTAGGAGAAGAGGTAAATGATACCACTGCTAGTTTAGTTGTTGCTCAATTATTGTATTTAGAGTCTGAAGACCCTGATAAAGACATTTATTTATATATAAATAGTCCAGGTGGATCAATTACATCAGGTATGGCTATTTATGACACCATGCAGTATATAAAACCACAAGTTTCAACTATTTGTATTGGTATGGCAGCATCCATGGGAGCGTTCTTATTAGCTGCTGGAGAAAAGGGGAAAAGATTTGCGTTACCTAATAGTGAAATTATGATACACCAGCCTTTAGGAGGCTTTAAAGGTCAAGCCACTGATATTGATATCCATGCAAAACGAATTCTTAAAACTAAAGAATCCTTAAATAGGATATTAAGTGAAAGAACAGGTCAATCAATGGAAAAAATTCAACATGATGTTGAAAGAGATTATTTCATGAGCGCGCTGGAAGCTATGGAGTATGGATTAATAGATGAAGTTATAACCAAAAAGAAATAGCATTTAGTGAGGTGAAAATATGCCAAAGTATGATGAAAAAAAACAACTTAAATGTTCTTTCTGTGGTAAGAGCCAAGACCAAGTTAGAAGATTAATTGCAGGACCAGGAGTGTATATCTGTGATGAGTGCATAGAATTATGTTCTGAAATAATTGTAGATGAATTTCAAGGTGATGTTGAACTAGATTTAGGAGCATTACCAAAACCTGCAGAAATAAAAAAATATATAGATGATTACGTAGTTGGACAAAACCACGCTAAAAAATCTTTGGCTGTGGCAGTATATAATCATTATAAAAGAATAAACTCAAATGTTAATGAAGGTGATGTAGAACTTCAAAAAAGTAACATATTACTACTTGGACCTACAGGCTCAGGTAAAACTTTATTAGCTCAAACCTTGGCAAAATATTTAAATGTACCTTTTGCTATAGCAGATGCAACTACGCTTACTGAAGCAGGGTATGTAGGTGAAGATGTAGAAAATATACTACTTAAGTTAATACAAAATGCTGACTATGATGTAGAAAAGGCAGAAAAGGGTATTATCTATATAGATGAAATAGATAAAATTGCTAGAAAGTCTGAAAATCCTTCTATAACTAGAGATGTATCTGGAGAAGGCGTTCAACAGGCCTTACTTAAAATATTAGAAGGTACTACAGCATCAGTTCCACCACAAGGCGGAAGAAAGCACCCTCATCAAGAATTTATTCAGATAAACACAGCAAATATTTTATTTATCTGTGGAGGAGCCTTCGACGGACTTGATAAAATTATAGAAAAAAGAACTAGAACTACATCTGTTGGATTTGGAGCTGAAATAAGATCTAAAGAAGAAAAGAATGTGGGAGAATTGTTGAAGTCAATAATGCCAGGAGATTTACTGAAATTTGGATTAATTCCAGAGTTTGTTGGAAGACTTCCTATAGTAGTTACTCTTGAAGCTTTAGATGAGGATGCATTAGTTAGTATTCTTAGTGAACCTAAAAATGCATTAATTAAACAATATAAGAAATTATTTGAGATGGATAACGTAGAATTAGAGTTTGAAGCAGAAGCCTTAAAAGCTATAGCAAAAGAAGCTATAAAAAGAAATACTGGAGCTAGAGGGCTTAGAGCTATTATAGAAGATACAATGAAGGAAATTATGTTTGATATTCCTTCTAATGAACAAGTATCTAAAGTAATAGTTAATGAAGAAACTATTAAAACTAAAAATCCACAGCTAGTTTTAGCTGAGAGCGGAAAAAGAGAAAAATTGAAGCTTTCAAAGAAACCTAAGAGTAAAAAGGGTCCAGAAACAGCATAATAACTATAATTTAAATATAACAAAAAGACAGGTGATATATCTGTCTTTTTTATTTTAAAGTAAATTATAAATAAGATTATTGTTGGAAAAAATAGAATATATTAAACTTAAATTGAGCATAATATGATATGATACAGTACTTACAAAAAGATAATAATATAATATGCGAAAGGAGGATTAGTTTAATATACCTAATATTAAACTTTAAATAATATGACAACAAATTTTCTTATGATTATACAATTCTTTTTTACAATAGTTATTGGATTATATTTTTTTAATGCGCTAAAAGGTCAACAAAGCAGCAAGGTGGTTGTTAATAAGGAAAATAAAAAAGAAATGGAAAAACTAAAGAAAATGAAAAGCATAAGTCTTACGGAGCCACTTACAGAGAAAAGTAGACCAACTAGATTTGAAGATGTTATAGGGCAAGAAAAGGGAATTAAAGCATTGCAAGCTGCAATCTGCGGACCAAACCCTCAACATGTCATAATTTATGGTCCACCTGGAATAGGAAAAACGGCGGCGGCCAGATTAGTGCTTGAAGACGCTAAAAAAAGGGAGCGCTCTCCATTTACTGAACAATCTAAGTTTGTAGAGATAGATGCAACCACTGTTAGATTTGATGAAAGGGGTATAGCAGATCCTCTTATTGGATCCGTTCATGATCCCATTTACCAAGGAGCAGGACCACTCGGAGTAGCTGGAGTGCCACAACCAAAACCAGGTGCGGTTACAAAGGCACATGGTGGAATTCTATTTATTGATGAAATTGGAGAACTACATCCTATAGAGATGAATAAGTTACTTAAAGTCCTAGAAGATAGAAAAGTATTTTTAGATAGTGCGTATTATAATGGAGAAGATCCTAATACGCCACTTTACATAAAAGAAGTATTCGATGAAGGTCTACCAGCTGATTTTAGGCTGGTAGGAGCAACTACCCGGAATCCAGAAGAGATAATTCCGGCAATAAGGTCAAGGTGCGTAGAAATATTTTTTAGAGCACTGCTTCCAGAAGAGTTGCAAGAAATCGCAAAAAACTCAATAACCAAGATGGGTCTTAAAATTTGTGATAAAGCGTTAAAACTTGTAGGTAAATATTCTAGTAATGGGCGGGATACTGTTAATTTAATTCAGCTAGCTTGTGGCATAGCCATTAACGATGAAAGAGATGAAGTGAGCATTGAAGACATTGAATGGGTTATAGAAAATGGTCAGTATTCTCCAAGGTCAGAAATTAGGATATCCGATAGACCACAAATTGGGTATGTAAACGGATTAGCAGTTTACGGTGCTAATATGGGAGCCGTAATGGAAATTGAAGCTAGTGCAAAAAAAATAAAACTCCGCAAAGGTGTGCTTAAAATTACGGGCATCATTGAGGAAGAAGAAATAAGCAGTAGCAATAAGAAACTTAAAAGAAAAAGTACTGCAAGATCCTCAGTTGAAAATGTGGTTACGGTGCTAGAAAAGTATTTTAATTTAGATTGTGACAATTATGATATTCATGTAAACTTTCCAGGTGGAGCACCTGTGGATGGACCATCTGCGGGCATAAGTATAACAACCGCAATATATAGTGCCATAAAAGGAATACCAGTTGATAATATGGTGGCGATGACGGGAGAGATATCCATTCATGGTAATGTAAAACCTATAGGCGGTGTTAATGCTAAAATTGATGCTGCAAAAAAGGCAGGAGCTACAAAGGTTATAATTCCAAGTGATAACTGGCAGGATAGCTTTAGCAGCATTGAAAATATTAAGATTATACCCGTAAGTAATATAACAGAGGTCATTAGAGAGGCTTTACTTGTGGAGAGTCCTAAGAATATCACCATTAGCTTTGAACCAGAGGTGGAAGTTATAGCAGCTGAACCATTAAAAATTTAATATTAGTTATTTTCAATTTAAAAGGTAATCCCTATTTAATTATAGAGGATTACTTTATTAATTTAGCTTTAAATTTTGCAGTATTGAAAAATAAATGTATTATAGGTATAATATATTAGTCTAACATAAAAATGTAGTAAATGAGCATTCATAGTTTGCCACAACTATTGAATGTAAAATTAAAAAATAATTTTGCATTAATAAAATGCTATTAATGTAACATAGAAAAGAGGGAGAAAAATGGATAAAAATGTGAAACTTCTTCCGTTAATTCCACTAAGAGGTATGAATATATTTCCATATATGGTATTGCACTTTGATATTGGTAGAGAAAAATCTATACTTGCACTCGAAGATGCCATGCTAAATGATCAAGAAATTTTTCTGGTTTCACAGAGGGTAGCCAAAATTGAAGAACCAGAAGAAAAGGATATATATAGTATTGGTACTGTTTGTAATATAAAACAAATACTAAAGTTACCAGGAGATACAATTAGAGTACTAGTTGAAGGAATAAAGAGAGGAAAGATTTCTCAGTACAAAGATAAGGAACCTTTTACACAGGCAGAAGTAGAAATTATTGAAGATGAGGCTTGTGAGGATGATAAGAAATGTAAAGCCTTAGTTAGAACTATAGAAAAGGCTTTTGAAGAATACGTAAATCTGTCAGTTAACAATTTTCCAGATGCTTTATTTAATTTAGAGGAAACGGAAGAGCCGGGCAGATATTGTGACATTGTAAGTTCCTACTTAATACTTAAGCCAGATGCAAAACAGGAATTACTTGAAACTTTAGACGTTATTAAAAGATTAGAAAAGTTATTATTTATATTAAAAAATGAGGTTGAAGTACTAAAAATAGAAAAGAAAATTGGTACTAAGGTTAGAAGTAGAATTGATAAAGTGCAAAAGGAATACTATTTAAGAGAACAAATAAAAGCTATACAAGAAGAATTAGGGGAAGAGGACGAAAACAAGAAAGAAATAGACGAGTATGAAAGTAAAATAAGCAAAGCAAAGCTTCCTAAAGAGGTAAAAGAAAAAGCAGTTTATGAACTAAATAGGTTGAGAAATTCAGGAAATTATTCTGCTGAAAGTGGAGTTATAAGAGCTTATTTGGACTGGATTTTAAACTTACCTTGGAATAAGTTTACTAAAGATAATATTGATATTAAGAAGGCTAGGGAAGTTTTTGAAGCGGAGCATTATGGACTTGAGGATGTTAAGGAAAGAATAATAGAATACCTAGCAGTTAAAAAAATCAGCAGAACGCTAAAAGGTCCAATACTTTGTTTGGTAGGACCACCAGGAGTGGGGAAAACATCTATAGCAAAGTCCATAGCAAATGCATTAAATAGAAGTTTTGTTAGAATGTCTTTAGGCGGAGTAAAAGATGAGTCAGAAATAAGAGGACATAGAAAAACTTATGTGGGCGCAATTCCAGGTAGAATTATATATGCTATGAAGCAAGCTGGACATAAAAATCCATTATTCTTATTAGATGAAATTGATAAAATGAGTGGTGACTTTAAGGGTGATCCTGCAGATGCGCTTTTAGAAGTTTTGGATAGTGAACAAAATACAAGTTTTAGAGATCACTATCTAGAATTAGACTTTGATTTATCAAAGGTTTTGTTTGTAACTACTGCAAATAGGTTAGATACTATTCCAAGGCCTCTATTAGATAGGATGGAAATCATTGAAATCTCTGGATATACTTCAGAAGAAAAATTCCATATTGCTAAGAATCACCTTATTCCAAAAATGTTAAAGGAACACAATATGGAGGACCGCAAAATAGTTTTTTCGGATTCTGCAATAAATTGTGTTATTGAAAGTTATACTAGGGAGTCAGGAGTTAGAAGCCTTGAAAGAAAAATTGCTTCTGTTATTAGAAAAGCAATAACGGAAATGGTAGAAAAAAACAAAGAAAATATTAGTGTTACGACAGCACATGTTAAACGATATTTAGGAGTTGTTTTATATACTTATGATAGAGCTGAAGAGGCTGATAAAGTAGGAGTTGTAACTGGACTTGCGTGGACTGGATATGGTGGAGATACCTTGCCCGTAGAAGTAAGTGCTATGGATGGGAATGGTAAGCTTCAACTTACAGGCCAATTAGGAGATGTTATGAAGGAATCTGCTAAGGCTGGATACAGCTATGTTAGAGCTAATGCAGATAAATATAATATTGATAAGGATTTCTATAAAAATAAAGATATTCATATTCATGTACCTGAGGGTGCAGTGCCTAAGGATGGTCCTTCAGCGGGAGTAACTATGATAACTGCAATGGTATCAGCATTAACTAATAAAAAAGTAAGGCATAATGTAGCAATGACAGGGGAGATTACGCTTACAGGAAGAGTGTTACCTATCGGGGGGCTTAAGGAAAAATCACTAGCAGCTTATAGAGCAGGTATTGACACAATTATAATTCCTAGTGAAAATGAAAAAGATATACAAAAGATACCCAAGAGTATTAAGAGTAAACTAAAATTTATAATTGCAAGTAAAGTAGAAGATGTACTTGAAAATGCATTAATTGGAGAGATAAATAATGGAGATTAAACAATCTGAATTCATAATTTCAGCAGTAAAACCTGCTCAGTACCCCGATGATAATAGAGTGGAGTATGCTTTTGTTGGCAGGTCTAATGTAGGGAAGTCATCTTTAATAAATACCTTAACCAATAGGCGTAAATTGGTTAAGGTTAGTGGAACACCGGGCAAAACTAGACTTATAAATTTCTTTTTAATTAACAATAGCTTCTATTTTGTTGACTTGCCAGGTTATGGATATGCAAAGGTATCTAAAACTGAGCAGGCAAAGTGGGGTAAAATGATGGAGGACTATCTTGTACGTAGACCTCAATTACAAAAGGTAGCGCTATTGGTGGATGTGAGACATAAACCCACTAAAGACGATATTTTAATGTATGAATGGATTAAACATTTTGGCTATGAAGTTGTAATAGTTGCAACAAAAAAAGATAAGTTAAATAGAGCAGAATTAGTAAAGAATAATAAATTAATAAGAGAAACTCTTGCTTTACAAGATAATGAAGAGATCATTAACATTTCATCATTAAAAAAAATAGGGGTGGAAGAACTTTTAGCAAATATGTTTGACGAAAGTTCAGAAGGAGATATTCCTCTTACATAAGTGACAGTTAGTTACTTTAGTAAATAAAAAACATAGGCCTACATTACAGAGTGCAAATTAGTATTTAATGCACAAAATAATGGGGCCTATTTTTTGTTTTTTTACAAGATACAAAAGTATATAAAAAATTTTTTTATCCCATAATTTTAATTAAAAAATTTGTGTCAATTTATTTTTAGCAGAATAGTATATATTAGAAAACAAAAGATAACGATTTAAGATTAATCATTAAACCAAGGAAGATAACAATTAATAATTGATATCTAACTCAGACAACTATAAGGAGGGAAGTTAAGTGGATATGAATAGTTTATTAAGTGGATTGGCTAGTTCTCAAGGTGGATGTTGCTCTACTAAAAAATGTGGTTGTGGCGGACACGGCGGCTTCGGTGGCTTTGGTGGCTTTGGTGGCGGAAACTCAATAATTTGGATCATCATTTTATTATGCTTATGTGGAGGCGGTGGCCAAGGACACGGTGGCGGCAGTTTCTATGGATGCAAGAAAAAACACTGTAAGAAATATTGTAAATGTGACTGCGATTGTGGACCAGGATATGGCGCTGGATACGGCGGCTTTGGTGGTTTAGGATCAGGATTTGGTTGTGGAACAGGCGGATTTGGTGGATCAGGATATGGCTGTTGGTGGATAATAATTTTAATACTTTTATGCACATGTGGCGGACAACAAAGCAGAGGATGCTCACACAACATTATTAATGTAGACAGCTGTGACGAAGAATAAATTAGAAAAATTGTACAGAGTGCACATTAGATAAATTAAAATATTAATCACTTTTAGTTTAAGTATATGGTACATTAAACCATGGCCCAGAAAGGGGGGTTTTATATGTCAAGAAGAAGATATCGTGGAGCGCTACCTGTAGCTGCAGGTGTAGGCGTAGGCCCAGGTGCAGGTCTATGTGCAAACCCAGTTTGTGCAGTAATACTCTTAATTATACTGCAGAAAACATGTTTACTTGAAAACAATAATGCCTTTTTATTAATATTAATATATTTGGCTTGTTGTTGTTGTTCTAAAGGTAGACCTGGTATAGGAATCTATTAGTTGCAAAAATCAGGGAGAGCTTAAGCTCTCCCATTTATAAATGAGGTGATAAATTTGTCAAAACATCATAAGCACCATAGAAATAATGAAAATAGCAACAATAACAACAATAACAACGATAACAACAATAATAACAGAAACAATAACAATAATAACGGTAGGGACAACAACTTTGATGGTAATCCATTAGCACAAATGTTTGGTGGGAATCCTGGAAATCCCTTGATGGGGTTAGTATCTAGCTTACTTTCTGGCAACAACGGTGGAGGTAATAACATGCTTGATGGCTTACTCGCAAGCTTAGGAGGGCAAGACAATAATATGCTAGGAAA
>CALJTN010000153.1 GCA_937976175.1 uncultured Clostridiaceae bacterium
TTCTTTTTCAAGCTGATAGTATCTGAGTAAAAACATTAAATGATGTGGGGTTGGAAACTTAGGAGCTTCTCTAAAGCCGCCATAAGTAGGATCAAATAAATTAGAAAAGAATGAAAATGCGTTTTTAATCGTTTCTTTAGAGAGATCTCCAGGCTCATTTTTCACATTAAATTGGTCTTGAAGCGCTTCTATAATTTTATCGCTTGTAGTGACTAAACTTTCTCTGTGACTTTTCCATTTCTTTGCTGCTGTAGTTAACAAATCTATAAGTCCAGGCCTACCGTACCTAGATTGTTTAGGATAATATGTGCCTGCAAAAAAAGGTTTTTGATCTGGTGTCATCATAATAGTCATAGGCCATCCGCCTGAACCTGTTAAAGCTTGACACACCGTCATATAAACACTATCTATATCTGGTCTTTCTTCACGATCTACCTTAATCGGCACAAAATAGTTATTGATAATATTAGCTACTTCCTCATCTTCAAAAGACTCATGAGCCATTACATGGCACCACTGACAGGTTGGCATAGTACTCACATAACTATGAATAACCAACACTCAAAAACACAGGTTTATTCTCCCTTTTTGCCTTTTGGAACGCCTCACCGCACCACGGAAACCAATTTACAGGGTTATGTGCGTGTTGAAGCAGATAGGGTGATTTTTCATTGATTAATCTATTGGCTTTACGTTCTTTTGCTAAAACTTTTTCAGGTACACTCATGATAAAACCTCCTAGTTTTGTTTTTATACTTGAGGTTAGTATACAGGAAAATAGTTTTTAATATTCATTTAGATAGTATCATAATTGGACTACGGTTAAGAGGTTATAGAAAATTCACCACAAGTTGTGGAGGTTCTTCTCCTGCCCGCGTTAATGTAACTGAACTAATGATTGATTTCAGAAATTTATTCATCTGCTCATCGCTTATCTCTAAGTTTTCTATTTCTAATATTCCATCTAAAATCTCTATTTTTTCTTCAATTTGAGCACTCTCAGCTATTTTTAGTTTCTTCTCTAAATCCTCTCTTTGCTCTTCTAATACTGTATGCTTTTCCTCCCATAGCTTTTTACGTGATACTGCCTCACTCGCTGTGTAAAATCCAATATCAAAGCCCTCGTTTACTTTTTCTATAGAGTTAGTACATTCTAACTGTTTTTTGCTTATTGATTTTAGCTGTTCAATGAGCTGCACGACTTCCTTATCCGAACCCTCATTATGCCTTAAATAATCAAATAACTCTTCTCTGTATTCTCGTATTGCTGTAAAAATCATACGTATCGAGTCACCTAATGGCATCCCGCGATTAGCACAGATTTTATTTGTAAGAAGATCTTTATGCTGACACTTCTTAATGTAGTCGTTCCACCCATCCTTATTCCTATGTTGTATCCTCATCAAGCTGCCACATGCCCCACATCTCACAAGGCCACTCAATGCATTTAACTCTGCTCTCGCTTTATGTGGTACAATTCTACGAGCTTTCGCTACCCTATTAGCTTCGTCCCATAACTCCTGAGGAACGATACGAGGATAAGCGTTTTCTACTGTTATCCACTCTTGCGCGTTTTTAATTTTTAAGGGCGTAGTCTTACGGCTTGTGTGCCCACTTCCCGACGTTTTACCATAAACTGAGGTACCTTTATACGTTGGATTTGCTATCATACGCGATATTGTATTATCATACCATAGCTTACCCTTATTCGTTCTTTCCCCTTGAACATTAAGCTTGTGCGCTATGTTGTAATACGCCGTGCCCTGTAGAACTTCCTCAAATACCATTCTTACAACTTTAGCTTTTTCTTCATCAATTACAAGTTCTTTATTTAGCCTATCATAGATATATCCATAGGGCGGAGTCCCGTTAACCCATCTGCCCGCTTTTGCTCCTGCAATCTTACCCTTTTTAAGTCTGCTCTTAATCATTTTAAATTCCATTTTTGCCATAAAGCCCTTAAAATCTGTCTCTTGATCGTCTGCCTCGTTATCAAAGTCATAAACTTTTGCAGGTGTTATGACCTTTATGCCATTATATCTAAATAGCTCCTTAATTTCTTCAAGGTCTCTGCCACTACGACTTAATCTATCGTAGTCATGTACTACGATTGCTTCATATCCATTTTCGCCCGTGTTTATTTCTTCGTATATCTCACTAAAGACCTCTCGAAACTTTATTGAGTCGGAGGAGCCAATCTCCTGTCTAACCTCGTATGAGTACCCCGACCGCTCACATAACTCAATAAGAGTACGTTTATGTGCATCTAATGATACATTTGGGTCATTATCTTCGCTCCTTGATTTACGCAAATAAATTAATACATGCATTTTTGTCACACTTATGCCCCCTCATGATAGTCAATAATTCTAGTAAATGAAAGTAAGTTGAATAGCCTTGAATTAGTCCAAACTAATATAATTAAATAATACCGCTAATCTTTTCTTTTTGCTACCTCTATTATGGCATTTTACTTTGGTTCATTATCATTACTGTGCATCGTACCACTTTTCAATTTCTCATGCTTTCTTTTAATTATATCATTAATTATCTCGTTTAGAGATGCTCCTGCTCTTTGAATATTTAAAGTACCGTTTACAATTACTGTTACCCCATCAATTTCATACGTTTTCATAACTTATACATCCTTTCTAAACCGTCTTTTGATTTAAAGCACAAGGATTTAGTAAAGTTATAAAAATTTGTTACATCTACATTAAAAAATTACACAAAAAACTATTTAGTATGCATTAAAAGAAATGTATGGCTTTGAGATATTTCTTCGAAGTTATCATAGGAATAAATTATTTGTCACGCTCTATCTCTCTTAAAAAAGTATTATGTGTATTTTTAATTGTCTTATTTTAGGCTCTTCCTCTCCCTATCCCCCCATGTACCCCCACCTATATCTTAACGTAAAAATAATTGGAATTTTTATGACATAATTTCTATGGAAGACATTTAAAAAGGTATAGTTTATATTCTAATGTAAATATCGCTATCATTTTACTAAATGCAAATAAAAAATAGCCCTCTACTTTTATAAAGAAGGGCTATATATCAATAAGTTAAATTACTATTTTATTATATCATTACGTATTTTACTAGGATCAATCTCTTTAATGAACTCAAAACATTCTTCCATGGCGTCAATTATTATCCTCCAGTGTTTTTCCTCTATAATTTCATTAGATATAGTAAGAACTTTATGTAGATTTTTATAAAAAGTGTCTCTATACTTTTGAATATTATTATAGTTCTTTCTAAACCAATCATAAAATTTAATCAGTCCTTCAATTTTAACAAAAATACCTACTGTTACAAAACCATCATCAATATGTTTCTTTATATGTTTATTCAATGCATCTAATTGACTAGACTTAAATCTATTACTTATTAGCATATGAGCACTCAACTGATTATCTGAACAATAAAGTTCAACCTGAGAAGACTTATTAGTTCCGTTTATATAATCTATTGCTTTTCGTTTTTCATTTATTCCTACATCATAACCTTTCCCATCATAATTCCACTTGCAATCAAATATAAACGCCCTTTTATTATCTACCTCTTTGCTCCCCTGCTTTTGTTTGTAATCAAATGCAACTACTCCTTCTGGAAGAGGTTTTCCACGTTCAGTAGCTCCCCATCTTGCACCATTTACAATCATATGTTTAAGTATTGCATACACATCATCTTCGAAGTCGTCAGACTTATATTCCTGTTCATCTACTGACTGGCCTTTTTCCAATATTCCATTAATACTTTCATTAGCTGCTTTGGCAGCGCTCATAATATGAAGTGTAATATTGTTTTCTAATTCTTTTGCTGCCCTATGTAATATTTTCTCTTGGTCTATTAAATTATATTTATGATTATAAAGTAATCCAAATTGTAGAAATTGAATTGTTTCAAGTGATAATAAATCCACTTGTCCCTTATCAATTCCGTAATAAATAATCATCGTAGGTACTAATTGTTTCTCTATTTTTTTTAGAACTGATTTTGCTAACACTTTTCCTGCTATCAATACTCTATATTCATTTTTATTATATACAAATCTATACATCATTAAATCTTTTCCGATTCTTATATCTTCAAATGGTATAAATGAATCTTTTTCTAATTTGAATGACTCTTTTAAAGTTTCCAGAACAAACTTACATATTTGCTTATCATTTACTTCTAACTTATTATCCGAGTCATAAACAAATTCATCACATCCACAATAAGGACATTCTGTAACTAGTTCGTCTTTATTGTCATAATCCTTTTCCCATTCGCAATTGTTATTACCACACTTTACTTTATTGAAGGAAGTCCTTTTTACCATTTTATCTTCAACTAATTCCTCTAGTACATCCTTCATTCTAATGTCTACCTTACTTTCCATATCTGTGCGCAGTACCGCCTCAATTTCGTTAGCTTTACCAGCATCTAGTTTATCCCTCAACTTCGTATTTAACGGAATATCAAACATGAGTTGAAATTTATCTCCTATAGTCTTTACATATGCTTCGCTCAGTCCCCTGTCATCTAATTTAAATACAACACTTCCATCTTCCATTCTTAAGACCTTTATTGCTTTTTTAATATTTCTTAAAGCTATATTGATGCTCTTTATTGCATAAAGACTGTCAATATTAATAAGTCCCATTGTATTTGCTTGAACAACTGCTGACCATATATCCCTTTTCCCCTCTCCAATAATTATCTCTGGAGATTTATTCAATAAACTTCTTGAAAAGGTTATTCTACTAATATAAAAATCAGATAGTCCATCTTGACTTAATATATTGATGGAGCTAAAAGCAAATTTAAATTTGGTAATATCATAATCTTCTTTTATTTCTTTTTCACTTAATTCTAGCTCATATCCATAGTTTTGCTGAATGTATTTCTTAATACTTTCGATTTCTTGCCTAGTATTGCTTTTAATATGAACAGTCATTTCTTCCATATCTACCATAAATAATACAGCTTCTATATTTTTAACACGCTTACTTTCATCAAAATCAATATATGGTACATCATTACGTTTTTTATATATTAAAAATATATTCTTTTGTTCACCGCTCTGGCAATGCATCGCTAATTTATACTCATTATTGTTTCTAGCATTCTTTTGTAAAAAATTACAAAAATCTGTTTCTCCCTCTTCAGATAGAATGTTTTTTGATATATCTTTGTTACTCTCTCCTTTTATGTAAAATTCAGCCCCTGTTCCTCTTTTTTTCCATTCTATTAACGTCGCTAGCTCTATCAACTGAATATGTTGTGCTGTATACATATGGAGCAATTTTACTAAACTAATGCTATTTAAATAATTTACAGTTTTATTGTAGTATCTATAGTTATAGTATTCATCAATATACACTTTTCTTGTTTTACCTAATTGTTGTAAATATAGCAATACTATGCTATTTTCATATTGCATAATTGATTTCATTATATCTTTATGTTCTGTTTTACCTTTTATATTAATATCTAAAATTTTACAAATTTCTTGAAGGTTTTCTATTGATAGCTTTGAAAGCATCTCTTGTATATCATGTTCTTTGCTAGCTAATTCCTCTCGTATTTTATCATAGTTAACCTTTAGCTCTCTCCAAAAACATGCTTTTGAGTTTTCATCCTCTATACTTTGGTAATCACGGTTAAACAAGCTATCTTCCTCCCCTGAAACATATTTTGTATATTCAATATATTGTAACATATTTTAACATTTTATACAAATAAATCTTGCAATAGAGACTATGATGTAAGTTTATATCACTTTGAGCACATTTTTATAAAACTTCTCTCTGCTTATAAGTTCCACTTATTCGGCCTGAATAAAAAGGCATATTGTATATTTTGAATTAGCTTGTTACAAAACGTGAGTCCCCATTCTCCCACTATACCTAACATAAAAAACATCCATGATTTTACTCATCAACGCTAACTCCAATAGTATCCGAAAAGGTATACTTAAACAGTCTATCTTAATAGATAACATTTTACGTCCTACAAGGTTATATATACATTAAGTGAACGTTCATAAATCAATATATACTTTATCGAACTCATGTTGTATAATTAAACTAACGAATTTAACAATAGAGGGGACTTGACAACATGAGTAATTCAAAGATATTCGGATACGTTAGAGTAAGCTCTACAACGCAGAATATAGACCGTCAGATTGAGAAGATGAAAGCGTTAGGCATTAATGAGCGTGATATCTTCATAGATAAGCAAAGCGGTAAAGACTTCGATAGACCCGCTTATATAACACTTAAATCAATGCTACGGTCAGGGGATATCATTTATATAGATGCTCTCGACCGATTAGGACGGAACTATGACGGAATAATACAGGAGTGGCGCGAGATAACTCGTATCATCAATGCAGATATTATAGTATTGGAAAATGAGACCCTCTTTGATAGTCGTATGTTTAAATCTATGGGAGATATGGGAAAGCTCATGGAAGATCAGTTTTTAAGCCTTTTAAGCTATGTAGCAGAGCAGGAACGTAATAAGATACGCCAACGTCAAGCGGAGGGAATAGCGCAAGCAAAGGCTCAAGGAAAGGCCTTAGGACGCCCTAAATTAGCCTTATCTAAAGAACAAAAGGAACTATTTACGGAACTCTATGATAAATGGAAATCTAAAGAGATAACAGCCGTAGAGTTTGCTAGGTGTCTTGGCGTCAAGAAGACGAGATTCTATGAATTAATTAAAGAATATGAGACGATCCTCTGACGGGGCTTTTTTTATGCCTGATCCAATGAAAAATACTGCTATAAAAGAGTTTTGTATCAAAGTGTAGAAAGAAGCCTATTATTTTTATACAGGGCGTTATAGGCAATTTCCCTTATTTAGTTCTACGATATATCCCTCTTGACTAAGAGCTGTATGTGATCACTAAGGCGTAAAAAAACCGTGAGCCTCTGAATTTAATGTGAGACTTGTGGGAATATAAATGGAAATCAAATATCTTACATATTTTAATGGTATATCACTCAAGGAATAAAACAGCCTACGGAATGAACCTTAATCTTCTTCCTTCTCTTAAATAACGCTTATCTTCTTTGATTATTTAATCTACGGCTAGATACTCGCTATTTACACGTTAACTATTACAGTCTTTTAATTGCTATTATTCTTTTCTTATAATACTGTAATATTTTATACTTTAGTTTTTTTATAAGAGTTGGTGGCATAGCCGCGACTACGAGGAGTTTATCTCCGAGTAGTTATTCTTTTGTATTTTGTGCGCATATTTTCCCGTTTGATTTATCAAACGGTATAGTTCGCCTTAACTCTTTACTTTTTTTCTAATTAACTTAATTATTTTAAACGCTTTATTTAACGTTATTACGTATATCCCTTATCCCTTACACTTATATAGTACACCAAGGCCTAAGATAAGAAGATATTATTCCATGTAATTTTACCCAAACCCTGAAGCCCTTGATACATTTGAATTTGATGGATACATAAAAACTTGTACTGTTTTGTATATAAAAATATAAAAGTCCTAGAAATTACTCACATAAAATTATCCAATTCCTATGATAAAGAATAGTGTATACTTTTGAAACGTATATCAGTTGTTAAATACTCATCAGCCTAATAGGATTTTACTCAAATAATCAATAAAAAAACGAGAGTTAAAAACCCTCGCTTTATATATAAAAATTTGATCATATTATTATTACGATTTTTTTGTCTTGCCTGTACTAATAAGGTACGTATGCTGAAAATACTCGGTTATACTTAATAAGACTGCTGCAAAAAGAGCACCCGTGAATGTTATTATGACATTTCTTAAGAAGAATTGACTAATATATACAACTGCAAAGGCTGCCATAAAGTCTGCAATAGTACTTAACCAAAATGAACTTTCTTTTAAAATCATTAATTCCATGAGATATGCTAACACTGCTAATACTAAGCCTACTCCTATAGCTTGATAAACGTTCACATAGCTGACTCCTCTAAATAGCATATCTGAAATGATGATGGTTATTGGACAAACTATAAGTTTTATTATTAAGCCAATCAAGGTAATATCTCCTTTACACAATTATTACCTTTAGCTTCCCCATTAATGAGATATTTATTACATCAAAAATAGTCATTATCTTTACAAACGTTCTCCTCTTTTCTGCTTCTCCATAAATTCTTTTAAATCACTACGCTGTACCCTCCAGTGACGTCCAACTTTAAATGCAGGTATTTTTCCTTCTTGTACAAACTTATAAGTCGTCATTTCACTAATCTTAAGATATTCGGCAACTTCTGTTATAGTCATAATTTCATCTTGGTTATTATCCATATTGCAACCTCCTCTCAAATAGGAATTTCTTTAGAACTAATAGACGCAAGCTAAATACTTAACAACTTATTCCAAAAAGCTTATATCTAAATGCTGAAATGTTCTCCATTCTTTATTTAAATTAATTACATTGATATTAATTATATAGAATTACTGTAAGCGATTAATAATCGACCGGTAAATTAAAGATATTCCCCAACTATATTTGATAGTTGGGAATATTAGATACATTTGCTCTAACTTTCTATTTTACACACTTGAATAACTTCCTCACTCCATGGAAGGAGTTTTGATAA
>CALJTN010000154.1 GCA_937976175.1 uncultured Clostridiaceae bacterium
AGCCTATGTATACATGCCATGGAATAAGCTGTGATCCAAATACTCCTAGTGCATCTCCGAAAGTAGCATTTCTTAAACGTAGTGTGTACATGTCTTCTTTGCTACCCTCAACATTATCTTCAAGTAAGTTCCTTATTATTGGTCCCACTGTTACTATTTGTGCCATTTCATCTGCCAATGCAGCATTTCCTAAAATTGATAATATTCCATTCCAAAACATAAGCTGTCTTACATTTCTTGAAATGTATGAAACTAATTTTGATAATGGAGCAAAGGCCTGCATTTTACCCATGATACCTCCAAAGGCACCAACCCACATCATCATTACAATAACCCATGAACCTGCATCTGAGAATCCTGCTTCCATTAGTCCTAAAAACTCTGATACAGATTCTATTGTTCCTGCTGTAAGTCCAAGTACTAGGGATGTTACAATTCCAAGTCCTAGACATGCCAGGGTTGGAAGCCCTTTAATTGCTACTACAAGTACAACTATTAATGGAATTATCATATAAAAGGGAACTCCAGTTTTAACTTGATTTAAAAGTTCTACTGCTGATGGTCTAGCTTCCTCAAGTGATGCCCATACATCTTGGGGGATTTGATTTATTGCATCTCCTGCATTACCAGCTATAGTCGGTAGTCCCATTCCAACACTTACTGCATAGAATATAACTGCTGTTACTAATAAGCATAGAAGTGACCATACACCTTGGTGTCTTATTCTATGTATAACTTCAACCTTTTGAATCCCAGAACTTACTACAGTGGTATCAGAAATCAAACCTATATTATCTCCAAAACAAGCTCCACCCGCAATTGCTGCTGTAGTAAGTAGTATATTACCTCCTACAATATGGTTTAACCATAGGAAAATTGGAGCGCAAGCTGCAAAAGTTCCCCATGAAGTACCCGTTGCAACTGAAAGCACAGCTGTTACTAAAAATCCTGTTACAGCCACAGTTCTAGCTGTTAATCCAAGGGTTAGTGAAAAATTAATTATTGATGCACCAACTCCTGTTGCCATAAAAGCCTCTGCCATAGCATAGGCTGCCATTAATATGAAGAAAACCAATTGCATTTCTTTTACGTTATCTACAGCAGAATCAACTATGTCATTAAATTTAAATTTGCAAGTTAATGATGCTATTATAGCTGCATAGATAGTTGAAATTGGTGCGGCAAGTAATGCATCCATTCCTGATATCATAAGTCCTGCCATTACAAATACTGGTGATAATTTTAATAAGCCGTTTAATAAGCTAATCATGTATAAGTCCTCCATTCAAGTTTTGATTTCGTTTACATAAGGCATTTTGCTTCTAACCTCACATAAACATTCTTATGTACAGGCATTATTATATACTATATTTTCTAATAATTCAATTATTTTTGCGTAGTTTGATAAAAAATAGTCATTCTTTTGTCATTTTTTACACTATGTTGTTAGATGCTATATTCAAATGTATATTAAGGTAATATTCACCATTTACGTATGCATTGTCTCATAAGCTTTTAGTTCTATATAGGAAAGATAGCTTTAAAATTCATCTGCTAGAATATGTTAAAATTTAATCATAAACAATTAAAATATCATACTGTCAAACATTTTATGAATTTTATAGAATTACTGTTGCGTAGTATAAAGGCTACCCCATTATGGTACAATTATATTAAGTAAATTTTTATAGTTATATTGTAGAATAAATATATTAGAATAAGAGGTATAAAATGATTTTTACTAAATTCACTAAGATTGTTGAGTATATGTATGACTTACATCGTAGAAACTTTAAAGTATATTTTAAGCCTATGGTAGCACCATGCTATGATCCCGTAGTAACGAATTCAATCCATTGGGTGGGGCATGCTACTGTAGTAATAAACTTAAATGAAAAAATACTAGTAACAGATCCTGTGACTAGCATAAATCTTGGACAAATAAAAAGATTAGTTAAACCCTCTTTAAATTTATCCTCTATTAATGTTGACTATATACTTCTATCTCATGGTCATATGGATCATATGAACTACACCACACTGATGAAAATAAATAAAAGTGCTATAGTTATTGCTCCTAAAAATTTAAGTATCCCTTTGAAAATCTTAGGATTTAAAACCATAATTATTTTAAATCAAGATGAAATCTATAATGATGACTATATACAAATAAAGGCTTTAAAAGCAAATCACGATGGTAGGAGATATCCTTGGTTTCCTAAGGCTGATACTAATTCTTATATAATTGAAAGTAGTTTCAAAAAGATTTTTTTTGCTGGAGATACTGCCTATACTAATGCGTATCAAGATTTATCTGCTGATGTTGCTATTATGCCTGTAGGTTGTTATAAACCTGATGAGTACAAAGAAATGCATTGTTCTCCTGAACAAAGCTTTAAAATGTTTAAAATGACAAAATGTAAACTTATGATTCCAATTCACTATAAAACATACATTTTAGCACAAGATGAAGATGAGGTTACCTGTACTACTTTAAAAAAAATAAATGATGGAAGCATAAGAATCATGGAAATTGGAGAAACCATAAAGCTATAATCTAAGTATTATGTATTAATTAACTAAAGTGGCTAACTTACCTATTAGCCACTAAAAACTCATATATTTAGAACTTTTGCACATTAGAAGCTTGTGGGCCTTTAGGTCCATTTACTACATCAAATTGTACTTCTTGACCCTCATGTAAGTCCTTTCTCGGCCCTTCTTCTTTTATTGCTGAATGGTGTACAAACACATCTTCCCCTTCTTGAGCTGATATAAACCCATATCCTCTTTCAACATCATACCACTTTACTATACCTGTTTTCATATATTTTCCTCCTCATCATACTCATATCTACAAAGTAATTTACAATTTAAATATAGTATTAGCCATAAATGAGTAACTAATACTTTTTGACATGCATAAACTCTATTCATAAACAATATAATTATGAATAGTAATTTAAGAAAGGAAATTAAATGAAAAAACGTAATTCGCTGTTTGGTATTTTCTTGATTTTTATAGGTTCAGTGCTGTTAGCTGACCAGATATACAATATCAACTTTTTAAGTTTTTCTAACTTTTGGCCTCTTTTTATTTTAGTTCCAGGAATTTTATTAGAGGTAAGTTTCTTCATATTAAAAAAAGAACCTTCTATATTAGTTCTTGGTGGACTTTTAACCACTACAGGGTTACTCTTTATCTTTGAAACTTCAACAAACTGGCAATACTCCACTGAAACCTGGCCCATTTATACCTTCGGCCTAGCTATAGGTTTATTTCAGTACTATTTATTTTCAAAAAAAAATAAAACTTTACTATTATTCACATTTTTACTAGCCTTTACATCTATATTTTCTTTTGCAGTAAATTTTTTAGGGAATACTTACACTTGGCTTACTTATGGATTAATACTTCCTTGTTTGATTATTGTGATAGGCTTTTATGTATTCTTAAAAAATATTTTTACTTAGATTATCAACTTTATTACGGAAATATTAATATACAAAAGGATAATCCCAGAATTTTTTTTGCTGGCATTATCCATATTAATTATTATAGAAAATCATTTGGCTAGGATGGCAGGATTCGAACCTGCGAATGCCAGAGTCAGAGTCTAGTGCCTTACCACTTGGCGACATCCCAATAAAAGTTAATGGTGACTCCTAGGGGAATCGAACCCCTGATACCACCGTGAGAGGGTGGTGTCTTGACCGCTTGACCAAGGAGCCATGTTAATTAGTATCACTACGAAATATATTATATTGCTTTGTGTGATATAAATCCAATAGATATATTAAATAAATAACTGGTTAATTATTGAAAACTTAAATGCTAGTATTACTATGAGCAATGTTGAAAATAATATGTGCTTCTTTTCACCTAATTATAACTTAAATGTTACCAACTTAATTTCTAAACTTATATAAAATTAAATTTCATAATATCATACTTATTAAAAAAATAGGATATGCAGCTTTGCTACACACCCTATTTTTTTTAAATTATAAATTTCTTTATATGCTTTTCAAGATATCATTAATATCATCACTAACTTTTATCCTATTCTCATATACCCATTGCTCATCAAAACTCAAGTTAAATATTTTTGAGAAAGAGTAATAAAGATTTATCTTTTGATAGTAAATCTCTAACTCATAAAGACCATCTAACATAAACTGTGGTTTTGAGATAGTTTCTCTCTTAGCTATGAATAACTCATCTACATAGCTTAAAAATGCATTCATCATCTTATCATTGGATACATCAAAAGGAATTTTTAGCAGTGTCCATTGAATTTTTTCCTCTAATTTGTAATGCCTTAAATTATCTAATACCACTAAGTACTCACTTATATCCATTTTTCTATAAAAAGGCATCTTTTCTTCCTTTGTACTCCATAGGGCTAATTTCTCTCTAAGTGAAAGACTACTTATTTTCAGTATAGCATCACTTGGGCCTAAAACCCCTTCTTCTATAATTTCGTCACTAGTATCCAAACTCTCTCTTATAAAGTCTTGAGTATTACCATAGGATGCTACATATCCAATCTCATATATCCCTTTTCTACCTGCTCTTCCGCCTATTTGTTTCACTTCTTGAGAAGTTAAGTATCGTATTTCATTACCATCGAATTTTTTTATATCCATAAATACTATTCTTTTTATAGGAAGATTTACTCCCATGCCTATAGCATCAGTTGATATTAAAATTGTGCTTTCTTTATTAATAAACTGATTATATTGTTTTTTCCTCACCTCTGGTGGCAAGTCTCCGTAGATTAAACTTGCTTTTATACCTAAGTTTGAATAATGATAAGCTAGCTCTAATACTTTTTTCTTTGAGAATGTAACCAGTGCATCCCCCTCGAAGATTCCTTGATATGCAAAAGACTTATCTTCCACTACAAGAGGCACATCTCTCTTATACTCTATAATATGGTACTCTTCTCCACAATCTTCTATTATTTCTACAATCAGTTCTTTTACATTAACAGCACCACAAATGTGTATCTCCTTACTTTTTAATGCTAAAACAGCTCTTGTCCAAGCCGCGCCTCTTTGGTCATTATTGATCATTTGAATTTCATCTATAATACCAACTTCATACTCTTCGCTTATATTCAACTTTTCTATGGTACAGCAAACATGGGCTGCTCCCTCAATATTTATCTCCTCTTCTCCAGTTGCAAGATTACATTTTACGCCTTCTTTGTTCAATTTTTCAAAGTTTTCAAGTGCTAATATTCTTAAAGGAGAAAGATAAACTCCCTTTGTTGCCTCTTTAAGCCTCATCATGGCATTATAAGTTTTTCCAGTATTAGTTTCACCTAAGTGAAGATAAAACTTTCTTATAAATTTCCTTGCGTCTTCGTATTCATTTTTAGGATTAGAAGGAAACACGCGTTCAAACTCATCAGATATAATCTCAGGAATATGTTCAGTTATTAATACACTTATAATTCCTGACTTTAAATAGTTTTCACCCCTGTTTTTTAAGATAGTCTGAAAATTAAAGTTTGTATTATTTTTCTTATTGTAATCCTCAATAAGCCTTGTTGATGTATATTCTAGTAGCTCTGAGTAATTCTCATAAACCCTTTTATAATCTTTAAGATTTTCTTTCTTAAACTCCCTTAATTCCTTCAGTTTCTTTCTTATTGTAGCTTCATGCTCCCATAGTGCATTTGGCTTAGTATGTTTTACTATTTCTTGAATCTGAGCAAACTGACTTTTTATTTTTTTAAAATTCCTGTCTACTGCTCCCTTTTTCATAATACATCCTCCATTATTCCGTGCTTATATTATATTCTCTCACAATTACAAATTTATCATACT
>CALJTN010000155.1 GCA_937976175.1 uncultured Clostridiaceae bacterium
ATATTAAAGGATCATGAGAATATATTTACAACTCATAGGTTACTTGGAATAGCAATGATTATATTAACAGTGCTTACAATTAGATATATGAATGCAAGGCTTGGACTTAAAACTAAGGTACAAGAAGAAATTGAAGCTTAGAATTAAAGTAGCATTAGCAAATTCGCTTCGCTCATAAAAGCCCTCGCTAAAGTTATTTTAGTGGGGGCTTACCACATTTTCACACCATGAAGGACTTCTAATGGTATATTCCTTCCTGCACGTTCAAAACAAAAATAAAAACCTCATTTATTTATGATACCATTCGCCGTACCGATGTAACTGCGGTTTTTATATTAAAAAGTTGTTATAATCAGACTAAGTTTTGAATTTTACAAAGTGCTTTTTTCCTATTTTTATAATATCGTCATTAGCAATAATTCTATTCAAATCTTCAAGCGTAATCTTTTCTCTATTAAGTTGAACTCCGCCTTGATTTACTAGCCTAATAAACTCACTTTTGCTTTTTACAAAGCCCATTTGTATTAATTGCAAAATGCTATCTCCAACAACCGCATCTTGTTTTTCAATAAGAAGTTCTGGAACTTCATCTGGAATGTCTTTTTTTCTAAAGGCTGCATCATAGTATTCAACTGCCTTTTCTACATCCTCAGATGTATGGTAAAGAGCAGTTACGGTTTTGGCTAGTTTGTATTTAATATCCCTTGGATTTTTGCCTCTTTCTAGTTCTACCTTTATTTCCTCAATTTCATCTGGATGTTCATCAGTAGCAAGCTCAAAGTATTTTATGATAAGTTCATCGGGAACCTCCATTACTTTTTTAAACATCACCTCTGAAGGTTCGCTGACACCAATATAGTTTCCAAGACTTTTGCTCATCTTTTCTACGCCGTCTAGACCTTCAAGAATAGGCATAAACATGGCGATTTGTTGTTCCTGATTAAAGGACTTTTGAAGTGTCCTGCCCATTAGAATGTTAAAAGTTTGGTCAGTTCCCCCGAGTTCCAAATCTGCCTTTAGTTCCACGGAATCGTAGGCCTGCATTAGTGGGTAAAAGAATTCGTGGATGCCGATGGGGGTTTGATTTTCATATCTCTTTTTAAAATCATCCCGTTCTAAAATTCTGGCAACTGTGGTGGTGGCAGCTAGCTTAATGACCTCTTCAAAGGTGAGTTTAGAAAGCCACTCACTGTTAAATCGTACTTCTGTTTTATCTATATCAAGAATTTTAAATATCTGCTCACAGTAGGTTCTTGCGTTTTCCTTTACTTGTTCATCCGTTAGGGCAACTCTCCCCTTAGATTTTCCTGTTGGATCACCGATTTTACCAGTAAAATCACCTATGATAATTACTGCCCTATGCCCTAAATCCTGCATTTGTTTTATTTTCCGTAGCACAACCGCATGGCCTAGATGAATATCTGGTGCTGAAGGATCTAGCCCTAGTTTAATTGTAAGCGGTTTGTTTTTCTCATAAGATTTTTTTAGCTTTTCAAGTAATTCTTCCTCATTTACAAGGGTGTGGACTCCTTTGCATATAATTGGCATTTGTTCTTTTGGTGTTAGCATATTTAACATCTCCTTGAAATATTATTTTCAATACTTGCAAGGTCTATAAGAAGATAAAAACGAGCAATAAAAAAACTCGCCCTCTTGTTTCCAAAAGGACGAGATATCATCTCGTGTTACCACCTTATTTTATAAGCAAATCACTTTGCTTACCTTATCAAGTACATCCATATAAGGGATATACTCTAGCACTATAACGTGTGCAGGTTCCCGTTGCAGCCTACTAGGTAAATCCATTCGGTGCAAAGCTCCAAGATGTATTCACAATCACTATCCATGCACCTCTCATCACCCGGTAACTTTCTGTTTGGAATCCTAATTGCTACTCTTTCTTATCATAGCCTTTACTTCTTATACTCCGAAATGTGAAATATCACAAATCTTCGTTATGCATATATTAATTTATAATATTATATCCAAAATTTTTTAATAAATCAATCAATTCAGTAAATTTATTTAATTCCATTTATAAATTGTTTATTAAACTTCTTCTCTTGACTTTAGTGGTAATATTTTTTAAGTAATTGCTTCACTGCAAGTAGGGACAGTTATTACTTACTTATTAGCTTAGACTTCACTTTCAAACCACTTGGCGCATGTTGTGAATACTAGCTTCTATAAAAATTGTATTTACTTATGGTAAGGTTCACCGTATCACCTCCAAGTGAGGTTTTTCCATTTTATTCTTGTGTATATATTCTACATAATTATGGTATAATTCTAAAGTATTATTTAAAAATTAAGATTAAATTCCTTGGTCTTGATATAGAAGTTAAAAGCAAAGAAAAAAGTGCCCCATCCTGCAAAGAGTAGCACTTTTTCTTAATTAATCTTTAATTAATTTCATCCAATAGCCCTAAAACAAAATAAATGTTCTAAGTATTGCTTAGTGTTGACGCACTAAGCTTTTCTTATTTATATTATATCAAATTTCTATAAAAAATAAACCTATATAATTTTTTTCTATTTAAAAATTTTAATTTCAATATTATAAATTGGAATTTCTATATCAAAATCTTCAATAAATTTTCCCTTGAGAATCTTGCTTCAAATATTCATGTACTATTATTTGAACATTCT
>CALJTN010000156.1 GCA_937976175.1 uncultured Clostridiaceae bacterium
CAACTTTTTTATCTAAATATTTTCCCCTTTGAGTGGTGTAAATATTTGATATTTCTGTAGCCCCTAAAGCTGTATTTGAATAAACATATTCATCAACTAATCCATTTACTGCATAGTTTCCATCTATAAAGCTTCCTATAGAGGTCTGTGCCCCTGTGAAATCTTTATAGCTTGCAGCAGTCCCTACATAATTAACTCCATTTAGATTTAGCGTGCATTGTAAGCCTCCTGCCACAACCTTCCACTCAAGAGCAATAAAGTTCCATGCAGTTGTATTAATTGTAGCAGTTGATGTAACTACTGTTTTCCAAGCTCCTAAAGTATCTCTAACTGCTGCATTTACCTTGTTAGTAGTATCTATATACACACAGAGTAATTCACTGTTAGTTCCTTGCGTAGTAAATAAATACCTTGTAGTAGTGCTGCCTGTAGATTTTGTCCATGCACTCATAGTTCCTGCATCTTTTTTTAAACCTAGATTATATAAGGTCTTTGTTCCACCATTTACAGAAAGCACTGTCTTCCCATTTTCATCATTTGCATAAACCGCACTATCTGATACTGGTTTTGTACCCTTTGTACCAATGGTAGCACCATTTAATGGGAATATTTCTAAACTACTTGAAGGATTTACAGAATAGTTGCCTATTAGTCTGTCCATTTTGTCATAAGAGTTAACCACTTTATTATTTTTACTATCCGTTACACTGTCTAATATTCCCTTTGTTTCATCATAATTAAAATTCACAGTATTTCCTGAGGGATCTTCCATAGATTTTAAATAATTCCCGTTTGTAGTATACGTGGATTTTGATTGTATAAATGGGTCTGCAGCATTAATTCCTTGTAAGGTAGTAGTCTCTGGGTTTCCAAACCCATCATAAGTAAACGTATTAGTAACATTTTCTGGCGAGATTGTTTTTTCTAAATTATGAACATTATCTTCATCATATTCATTAGTAGATATATTACCTGATGCACTTGTTGTCTTTTCAACTTCATTGTTTGAATTATATATTACACTTGAACTTGCACCATCAACATCAGTGGTTCCTGTAAGATTGTTATTAGCATCATATTGGTAGCTTGTACCAAATTCCTCTTTATAAAGTTGAATCCCATCAAATTCTACTGAGTTTTCATTGCCATAGTATAAAGCATATACAATTATACTTTTGTAGGCTCCGCCAGTACTAATTTTAGCTGATACATACTGCCAATCTGTAGAATCTTCGTTAAATGGTACTACTTGATAACTATAACTACCGTCAATTTTTTCAATACCCACATCTAAAGCAAAGTGTCTATTTCCACTTAAGGGCACAGAATTCCCTTTTGCCCAACCAGAGATAACAAAGGTATCATCAGTATCGGAAGATAGGTTTATTCTTTGATATATATTTTTGTTTTTATCTGCTGCTCCATTTATTTTAAATACTTTTTTGCTGCTATCAAGTTTTGTTGGATACGCAGCATCTGCTGAGGTTATTAAACTATCACCGATATCACAAGCACCATTTTTAGTCCAGAAATCTGGCGTACTTGTACCATAAATGAAATTAGGATTTTCTATGATATTATATCTATTTGCAGCAGTTCCTTCCTCAAGCTGTAAACAGTCAAAATATGCTGTTCCTGTTTCTTGTGTTATACCTGCTCTTGCAAATACTGTAGGAATAGAGGCATTTGCTGGTAGCGTAAAGGTTACTTCATATCGGTCCCAACCTTTTGTACCACGTATATAAGTTGAATCTACTGTTTGCAGTACTCCACTTGCATTATAGTAATTAACAAAAACTGAAGCGCCTTTTCCATTACTACTAGAAATATTGTCCGTTTTTACGTACCCTGATAAGGTATAAGTTTTTCCTCTTTCAAGAGTTAACTGTTGGCTGTAAAATTGTCTGCTATCTATATTGGTTTTTTCTATTTTTAAAGATTGTTTTCCTAAATACTTATTAGCAGTATCATAGCTTCCTGACCCAGTAGATGTAGTCCAATAAGTTGAAGTCCAATCACTACTACCTTCAGCATTGTGATTCTTTAATAAGTTCATTATTGATTTTTGAAGTTTTGATTCTAGCTTAAGTTTATTTTTATTTGTTGGTCCTTCATTATAACTATAGTACTTAGCATTTCCCTCATCATCTCTTATACTCTTTGTATTACCTGAATCATTAAACTGGTATATATTTTTCTTGCCTCTAAAGTCATTATATGTGGTTGAGTTAAATCCATATATAATATTTATACCTTGTCCGGCAGTTCCTGTATTTACATTACTCTCATGAATTTGCTTCACACGATAGGGACTTGCTGGGTAGTATATATACTGCATTTTATATCCATCAAAATTGGTAGCGCTAGTTAAGTTCTTATTGGCATCATATGCATAGGTAGTATATTTTCCATCTGAATAGGTGATTTTAGTTAACTGTGCTCCTGTGTAAGCATAGCTTGTTCTTCTACCACTTGGATCAACTATTCCTGCTAAGTTCCCACCAGTCGATTCAAATGTAGTTACCCTTCCAGCTCCATCTGTAACTGAAATCAAAGTAGTTCCACTATAACTTAATGTTAGTGTATTGCCATTGCTATCTTTCATTGTACCTAGATATCCGCTTGATAAGAAATTAAGAGTATTGCCTCCCTTATCCTCTATTTTAAAAGAATTATCTAGATTTTTTATTAAAGTTAAGCCTATTCCAGATTCATCCTTTAGTGTACTAGTGCCATCCCTTTTGAAAAAATGGTTTGTGCTATCCTCATCTACATATACATAATAGTCTACTGCCGCTATAGTTTTTGACAATATCATTTGGTTTAAGTTTAATCTCCAACCTAATCCGTATCCATAATTGATGTTTTTATCATTGCTATTAAATATATGACTTACTGAAATAGGCATTCTATTTCCATTCATGCTTAAGTCATCATGAACAAATATTAAATTACCATTATAATCGTTTACGAATCCTGTTCCTGCTCTTCCTACACTCTGTGAATGATATGTCCAGTAGTCCTCAAGTCCAGAATTGTTAACATAATCAATAGTTATTCTTGGTCTAACACCTTCTGATGAATTATCCGAAGAAGAAAACACATTATATCCACAATTTGGTCCTTCATTCTCATGTTGAAGCATTATACCATAATTATTTCCTGTGTTGTACCAGTCTTTAGTTGCTGCTGTTACGTCCCAATAGTATAAACCCAAACCTTGAACCATCTGGTAATCTTCCACTAGTGCAGTTGGTACAAATGTAGGCTGATTAGTCCATGTTAAAGTTGATGAGCTCCAGTTTCCTGATGGTCTATATGCATTAACCTGACGCCGAGTTCCATCTGTACCTGCTAGCGATAACTGCAAATTTGCTTTTACTACCATATCTGAGCTAGTTAATGTAGGAAGGATAAACTTAACATAGCTTCTTACGTTACCCATAGTTGTATTATATCCTGTTCCTAACAATGTATCTCTATAGTAATTTGCACCAGGGTTGCTTGAACTTACACTAGTATCCTCTATGCTATCTATTCCTAGATTTGTTGTTACTGTGGGATCAACTTTTATAGGATACGATCTTTCACTACTATCTAGCCACTCTTTATTTGGCTTTAATGATAGTATATATCCAGCCTTAGTCTGGATAAGTCCAACCTCTATGTCATTGCTATACTGATTCTTAGCATCTATCATAAATGGTGCATCCATAGCAAAAACTTCTTTGGGTGTATTCTTTGCATCATAGAATATGATGCTTTTATCTGCTTGTAATTTTGCAATTAAATTCTTTGTATTTATATTAAACTCAAAATAAGCATTATCAATTTTTTCATTAATTATAATTGTTTCTTTTACATCCTCTGGTCTTACTTCATATTCCAAATCTACATTTTTATATATGTTTTTAAAGTTTACTATAGATGTTAGATTAGTTAATGTTATCTTCTTATCGTCTTCAGATAATTTTTTTAAATAATCTGTATTTTTAGGTTTTACCTGTGCTTGAGTACTATTTAAGGTTTTAAGTAAATTATTATTTATTGGCTGAGTTACAGTACTTTCTTGTATTGGCACCTGTACTTCACTTTCCGCTGGTTTCACTGTACCAGTTTCAGCAGTACTTGTACTATTTTCAACATTAACTGCATTTGTAATATCTGCTATTTCAGAAGTTGCTGTATCACCGCTTAAAATATCATTTGTACTTTCACTTGGAGTATTTATATTCCAAGATATCTCATAGCCATCCTTCTGTATAGATACTAATTTTTTTGCATCAGAAGTTTTCCCGAATTTTACTTTATAACTATTATTCTTATTCTCTAATACCTCATTATTTTCTTCATCTTTACCGTAAGCGAGGTTGTTATCAATATCCTTCCACGTCCCATTTTCTTTATAATGGGCAGCAAATGGATATACTACCGCTTCGTAATTTTTATCCTCTTTTATGTAATGTTTAACGTTTTTTTCTCTCTTGGACTCTACCTCCTCAAGTATTTTTGCTTCTTTTCTGCTGCTGTCTCCCAATTGTTCAGATGATATTATCTTATTAGCTAAATCATCAATGCCTTGTGCTAGTGTAGTTATAGGTGTATTAGCACTGATAAATGTAATTATAAGAATTATGGACAGTATTCTTTTGTAATATCGCATATTATGTCCTCCTTTGTTTTTTGTAATTTTAAGTATAATTGGAAATTACCAAAACAACAATGCAAAATTTGTGGGAATATGTCTAAAATATTCATATTATTCATTAATCATTCATATTATTTATGATTTATTCATATATTTTTTAAATTTTAAATGCAAACTATCTACCTTTAACTTAGTCATATCAGCATTTCTGATATAATGTCTTCTATGTACTAGCAACATAATGTATATTATCAATCACTTTACATTGAACGCTATATTTTCCTCTAAATACATATTTATAGTGTTCAATTTATCTCTATTAGATGAATTTCTGTCTTCTTTACCGCATAAAATTACCCCATCAAATGGATTTCACAACTCTTTCTTAGTTGTGTCCATTCAATGGGGTACAGCATACAAAGGCTAATTTACTTATTTAGTGCGTCATATACTTTATTTGCTGTGAAGGGTGTCTCAAATATCTCAACACCAGTGGCATCTGCTATGGCATTTCCTATTGCAGAGGTTACTGAAATCATGGGGTGTTCTGCGCAGCCCCTTGCACCGTAAGGCCCATCAAGTTGTGGTGTTTCTACAAAATGAAGTTCTATTTTTCCTGGCAAGTCCTTAATTGTTGGTATTTTATAATCCACGAAGCTTCTAGTTAGTAGTTTACCTTCCAAGTTGTAGATCATTGTTTCTGATAGTGCTGTTCCTATACCTTGTATTATTCCTCCAATTACTTGCCCCTTAACTAACATTTCATTCATAACACGACCAATATCAAGAGCAGATACAACTTTTAAAATCTCCACATCTCCTGTATGGGTATTTACTTCAACCTCAATGGCATGGGCACCAAAGGTCCAGTCAAGGGCTGGAAGTCCCTGTCCAGTTTCTTTATCTAAAATTGATAAGCCCTGTGCAATGCTCTTTCCTCTTCCTATGAGAGGTCCACCAATAGAATTTCCATTAGGATAGGAATATCCCACTGCCATTTTGTCATAATATAATTTATTTTCTGGACGCTGCTTAACGTATATACACTCATCTCCCATTTGAAGTTCATGATGAGCTGCATGTAATACAATAGCTGCTATTTCAAAAATTTGCTCCTTTATATCGTCACAAGCTTCAATTATTGCATTACCAGCCAGCACTGTCATACGAGATGCAACGGTCTGCCAATCATAGGGTGCAGTATCCGTATTTGTGTCACCTACCACATGGATTTTCTCTAGAGGTATATGGAGCCTTTCTCCAATTATCTGGCCAAGGGCTGTATAAGTTCCCTGCCCCATATCTATGCCCCCAACATTATACCTGATGGACCCATCCTCATTCATTTGGATTATAGCTGAGGAGGAAGAATTAGTTGGCATAGCTGGTGCCTTATGAAGTACTGCTATTCCCTTACCTCTATATTTACCACTACTGAGTTCTAATGCCTTTTCTTCTTCAGTTTTGGTTTTTTTCCATTCAATTGCCTTTCCTACTAGCTCTAGGCACTTACTAACATCTCCAGAGTTCTCAGTTATAAGCTCCCCGGTAATTGTTTTTGATCCTGGCTTTAACAGATTTTTCATTCTAAACTCTAATGAATCCATGCCAAGTTTCTTTGCTATAAGCTCTCTTTGTCGCTCCACAGCCCAGAAAAACTCCGCATGTCCAAAGCCTCTATAGGCTGTACCAAATATATGGTTTGTATAAACCGTATAGGAATCAACCTTTACATTATCTATTTCATAGGGTCCTGCCGCGGAATAGCCTGATGCTCTTCCAATGTTTACTCCATAATCCGCATATGCTCCTGCATCCCATAAATACTCAATTTCTTCTGCTAGGATTTTACCATCTGCCCTAACCCCTGTCTTAATTTTGGCTGTTAAGCCTTGTCTGCAGGGCATGGTTGATATTTCTTCTTCTCTAGTGGCTATAAATTTAACCGGTCTTCCCTTTGCTGCTTTTGATAATAGTGCAACTAGTGGCTCAATATGAATTCCTGACTTTCCACCAAAGCCCCCACCTATATATGGAACTGTAACTTCGATATCTTGTATTGGAACTCCTAGTGCAATGCTAAATAAAGAACGGATGGCATAAGGTGATTGAGCGCTACTCCATATCTTAATTTTATCTCCTGAGCCCCATTTTGCTATAACTGAATGGGTTTCCATAGGGATATGAAGAACTTGAGGTACCTCAAACTTATTTTCAACTATTAAGTCTGATTCTTCAAATCCTTTATCTATATCCCCTTTTCTTAGCTTAAAATGATTTGCTTTGTTAGTACCAGCCTGTGGAAAAAAAACATTGGGAATTGTTTTATAATTACCAAGGTCCTCATGCACTAGTATGGCATCAGGCTTTACCGCTTCCTCAACGTCTTGTAATACTGGTAAAGGTTCATATTCAACTTTAATAAGCTCTATAGCTTTTTCTGCAGTATCCATATCAACTGCGGCAACCGCAGCAACTGCCTCCCCAAAATACCTTACCTTTCCAACTGCCAGTATTGGTCTATCCACAATATATATTCCAAGCTTTTGATAAGCATCTTCCCCAGTTAAAACTGCTCTAACCCCAGGTAGTTCTCTTGCGAGACTTATGTCAATGCTCTTAATTATTGCGTGGGCAAAAGGACTTGTTTTTATTTTTGCATAAAGCATGGCAGGTAATTTTATATCTTGAACGTACTGTGCTTCCCCCGTTACCTTTTCTATTCCATCCATCCTAGGTATACTCTTACCTATGAAATCATAGTCCATCCTTTTCACCTTCCCTTGCAGCGGCTTCAACAGACTCTATAATAGCCTCATAACCAGTGCATCTACATAAATTACCTTGCATAGCTTCCTTTATCTCTTCTCTATTTGGGCTTGGATTATTATTTAGTAAAGCTCTAGCAGACATAATCATGCCAGGTGTACAAAATCCACACTGAAGGCCATTATGTTTTATAAAGGATTGCTGAAGGTTTGATAACTGTCCATTTCTAACCTCGCCTTCAATGGTACGCACGTCTCCCTCTGCAGCTTCCATGGCCATTACCAAACAGGAGTTTACAGACTTTCCATTTAAAATAACAGTACAAGCACCGCATTCTCCAGCACTGCAGCCTTCCTTAGTTCCTGTAAGACCTAGATCCTCTCTTAAAAACCTCAGTAGAGTGCTATTTGAAGATACCTCCGCAAAAATTTCATCCCCATTTACAAATAAGTGTAGTTTTTCCTTCATAATTAATTCTCCCCCCCGAGCTTCTTAAGAATTTCACTGGTCAAATATTCTACCATGGTTAGTCTATACTCTTTAGTTGCACGTACATCGCTTATGGGCTTTATTTTACTCATAATGTTATCAGTGATTTCTTTAATATTATTTGTAAGTTCTTCTTTACTATAGTTTCTAAAGTCTTCAATTAATATTGGTGTTGGTGCAACTGCACCTAGTGCTATTTTAAGACTTCCATCATTTCTTAGGAATGCTGCCACACTTATTTGGGCAAGGTCGTGACCCTTTATTCTTGACTTTTTAAGAAATCTTCCTATGCCTGCTGTAGGTGGAAACATAACTCTTGTAACAATTTCATTTTCCTTTATGGCATTTTTCTTTACTCCAAGAAAAAATTCCTTTAAGGGTATTTCTCTTTTACCATTAATTGAACAAACTTCAACCCTGCCCTCCAGTACTAAGGAGGCTGGTAACATATCTCCACCCGGTGATGAATTGCAAATATTCCCTATAAGTGTTGCTCTATTTCTAAGTAAACTATTTGCAAGTGTCTTTGCAGCCTCCACTAGAATGCTATACTTTGTTTTTACGTCATTCGACTGTATTATATCGCTTAAACATACTGCTGCACCTATGGACAGTCCCTCTACATCATTATAAGTAATGCTTGAAAGTTCCTTTATGCCCTTAATATCGATTAAATAATCACACATTACTGCTCTATCCTTCAGTGCTATGATTATGTCTGTTCCCCCTGCTAGAATCTTCCCATTACTCCCATACATATCTAAAAATCCTACTGCCTCATTTAAGGTTTCTGGCCTTAGATATTTAATATCCTGCAATTTAATCCCTCCCATTAAAATTCCAAATACTTGTTAAAATCCATATGTTTATAGGGACACTTACTAAGAAATTAAAGAGCCGTCTTCTTTGACAACCAATACTTAGTAACTGCCCCTAGTGCTAAATAGAATGATCTAAATTATAAATATATTATTTAAAAATAAACCCGTAATAATCCTTGCCAATACCTTCTTTTACGACTCCTACTGTTGCCGTAAGTTTCATGCCTATTTCAGGGTTTTCTACTTCTAGCTGTCCACTTACTACAAGGCCATTTGTGAATTTAACTATTCCAAAACCCATATATGGTTTCATATATCCCTCTGGAAGATTATATACCTTTGTATAAGTTACAAGGGTCACCTCTCCACCTAGTGGAACTTCCTCAAATTTTCTATTTACACACTTTTTACATACATAATGCTTTGGATGATGAAGCTCACCACAAGCTGTACATTTATAAGCATACATTTCTTGTGCCATAATTATGCCTCCTCCTTGGTAAGTATCATTGAAATAACGTTATTACCGAAACCACCAAAGTTAACAGTAAGGCCAGCTTTAGCACCCTCTACTTGACGTCCTGCAGCTTCTCCTCTTAGTTGTTTTACAATCTCTACAACTTGAGAAACTCCAGTTGCACCAAGTGGATGTCCTTTTGCTTTTAGCCCTCCTGAGGTATTAATTGGAATTCTACCACCAATCTTTGTTTCACCATTTCGGGCTGCTAGATGACCCTCACCCTTCTTAAAGAAACCAACTTCTTCAGATTCAACTATCTCTAGTATTTGGAAGGCATCATGAAGCTCTGCCACATCAATATCCTCTGGGGTAAGTCCTGACATTTTATAGGCCATTTCTGCAGAGAGTCTAACAGCAAGTAAATCTGTAGGTACTTCTCTTTCTGCTATTGAATGAGTATCTGTGGCCTGGCCTATACCTGCTATTTTTATAGGCTTTTTCGTAAATCTATCTGCTTTGTCCATAGCACAAAGTAAAACTGCTGCGGACCCGTCAGATACAGGGCAACAATGATACATGCGAAGGGGCTCTGCAACATAGGGATTCATTATATGCGCATCCTCATCTTCTGTAATGCAATAAAGGTTAGGTACCACATGTATATGGGCTACGGGATTATGAGTTGCATGCTCATGATTTTTAACTGCAACTATAGATAAATCCTTCTCAGTTAATCCATACTTCTCCATGTACAATTTTGTAAAGAGTCCAGCAAAAGCTGGAAGTGTTAACCCATAATTATATTCAGCTTCTGGGTGTAACATTGTGGCAACGAAATCCGTGCCTTCCCAGCCGCTAACAACTCTCATCATTTCTCCACCAACTACAAGCACGGAGTCACACATTCCACTTGCTATAGCCATATATCCAAGCTTTATAGCTGATGCTCCTGAAGCTGGCCCATTTTCTATAGTTTCAGCCATTGCTGGCCTTAAATTCAAATAATCCACAAGGGCTGATGCAATACCGCTTTGTTTATTAAGGATACCTGCACCCATGGTTGATACAAAAACCTGATCTACGCCGTGACCCATGCCGGTTTTCACACCAGCATCATCTAGGGCCTGAACTGCGGCCATACTTAGCATATCAGTAAAGGTTCCGCCTGACATTTTACCAAATTTGCTATGACCTACTCCTACAATCCCAACTTCTCTCATCTTTTATACCCTGGAATTTGAGCATAGGTTGAAGGAAGAATTGGATGCTCTGCAGTTTTAAGAAGTTCTTCTTTTACAGGGCGGCGGCCACCGAGTTTAGTTCCTTTGTGTTTTTCCCACAAGGCTTTAGTTAATACATAGGTTGGAACTCCACCTAGCTCATGCCAAGTTTCTGGTCTTGATTCAAGTTCATATTCAATCATCCATCTCTTGAATCCATTTGGACTTTCAGCAACTATCAGCACTTCTTCTTGATTTAAGAAATCTAAATGGTATTCCATTTTTGCAGCAAATAGTTGTGCTCCAATTCTAAGTCCTTGCTTTAAGGTCATAGTATGATAGGACATTCCTACCTTATCATCAACCATACGACCATTAACAATACCAACTAAAACTCCATCTATGGTTCCAATTAAGCAATATTCATCTTTTACTCTATATCTGTAATAACCTAAAAGCTCTGAGTATATTCTAGATGCAACGATATCATAAAAATCAGCTTCCACAGTCATAAGAGGCTTAACTGCTTCTAAAATATGTGGCACTTCTTCCCTTGCGATTTGACGAATTACTAACTTCTCTCCAGTGGCCATGGTAATATACTTAGGTGGATAAGGCACCATTGGTGTCTCCACTGGTCTAAGGCTTTGTTCCATTTTATCTATTATCATTATTTATCATCCTTTCGAATCTATATTTTTTATATAACAATTAAAAACTACTCTGCGTCAAAGGCTACTATACGAGATATGCAAGATTCTCCACCTTCAAATCTCCATGGGAAACATCCTATTATTAGTCTCTTACCTAGCACCTTATCAATATCTCCACCAATATTTTCAGCATGAATAATATCAACTGGGAATAAGTCATAGTGCATTAATTGGTAATCATCCTCTGGCCAAAAATCCTCAATGCCTTTACCATATTTAGCTTGCAAATATCTTTCTGCACGTCT
>CALJTN010000157.1 GCA_937976175.1 uncultured Clostridiaceae bacterium
TTTAAATGAAAGTTTAAAGGGAGAAACTGTAGAAATTAATGCAACGTATCCTGTAGGACTAGGAAACACTAAAGAAAATCTATTAGGTGCAGCGAATGGAGAAAATGAAGAGTGGACAGATCTTTATCCAGAGTTTGCAAAAATTGCTGAAGAAGAAGGCTTTCCTGAGGTTGCTTTTGTCTTTAGAAAAATTTCAGAAGTTGAAAAGCACCATGAAGAAAGATACAGACAATTATTAAGCAGTATAGAAAACAATACAATATATAATAGAGATACAGTAGTTAGCTGGAAATGCAACAACTGTGGATATATTCATGAGGGCGAAAGTGCTATAGAACTATGCCCAGCATGCGCACATCCTCAAGGGTATTTCGAGGTATTATCTGAAAACTACTAGTTCCATCCAGGTGGTAAGTGGCAAGTTGTAAATTACAACTTGCCACTTGCCACGTGGATGGCACCTTTCTAAATGGATTATTACAATTTTGTAATAATCCATTTCACTTTACTGTAATAAATACACTTTATACTTATAATCAATAGGATTAAATAAAGGTATTTTAGCAAGGAGGATTACTATGGAGATTTTAAAGGTTGAAGGCTTAAGTAAAAAGTATGGCAAGGGAGAAAGTGAAGTTACTGCTCTAGATAATGTTAGCTTTTGCGTAAATAAAGGTGAGTTTGTGGCTATTGTAGGGCAGAGCGGATCAGGTAAGAGTACACTGTTACATTTATTAGGGGGCGTGGATATTCCTACATGCGGAGAGGTATATATTGATGATACGGATATTTATTCATTAGATGAAAATGAACTAGCAATACTTAGGAGAAGAAAAGTAGGCTTTGTGTTTCAGTTTTATAATCTTATCCCAGTACTTACTGCAAAAGAAAACATAGAAATACCTGTACTTTTAGATAATAAGCTTCCAGATAGGAAGTATCTTAATGAGTTATTTGAGATTTTAGGACTTAACGATAGGAGGCAGCACCTGCCGTCACAGCTTTCAGGAGGGCAGCAGCAGAGAGTTTCTATTGGAAGGGCTTTAGCTAATAAACCCTCAATTATCTTGGCAGATGAACCTACAGGAAATTTAGATACGAAAAATAGTAAAGAAATTATGGAACTATTAAAATACTCAGTAAAGAAATATAATCAAACCCTTATCTTAATAACTCATGATTTGAATATTGCTAAAATGGCGGATAGGGTTATTACCTTATCAGATGGGAAAATCATAAGTGATGAGGTGATTAGGCAATGAAAAGTTACCAACAGCTTACGGTGAAATATTTAAAAGAACATAAAAAAAGGACTGCCCTTACACTACTGGGGATTATACTTGCTATTGCTCTATTCTCGGCAATAGGTACCTTATATTATAGCTGGAAGGATGCAGTTATAAAAGATATTAAGGCTAGAGGAAATTATGAAGTAATGTACAGTGAAGTAAGTGGTGATAAGGTAAAAAGTATTGTTAAAAACGCAGAGGTATTAGAAAGTGGAGTAACAGAAAGTTATGGAGCTGGAAGAATAGTTAGTGGAAAAGCAAAGGATAGCATACTTTCTATAAGTAATTATGATGAGGATGCTTTAAAAAATATATTCAATATTTCCCTTAAAGAAGGGCGTTTTCCTCAAAACAATAGTGAAATAATAGTAGAAACAAAGCTCATGTCAGGTTTAAAAGAAAAGCTAATAGGAAATGAAATAACGGTAGAAATGGAAGCTTTGAATAGCAAGGAAACACTAAGTAACAAGGAAAAAAAGTTTACTATTGTAGGAAGTTATGACACTAAGGTCTCAATTAAAGGCAATACATATACTGCAATAGGATACTTTAACAAAGAGATAGATAACCAAAACGTGTACAATATATATGTAAACCTTAAGGGAACAAGAAATAAAGTAAGCACAGCGATTAAAATAGCTCAAGACAATTCTCTGCATATTAGTGATAATACTAGCCAGATTAATTACAACGATGCACTATTAAGAATGTATGGAGAAAGTCAGAATTCTGAACTACGTGAAGATATGAAGCAGCTTATAATTTTTATTAGTATCATAATTATTATTTGCACCATTGCAGTTATATATAATTCCTTTAGCATTTCAGTGGTTGAAAGGTCAAAAAACTTTGGAATGCTACGGGCTATAGGAGCAACACCAAAGCAGATAAAAAGTTTGGTTTTCAAAGAAGCTGCTATTATGGGAGCAATTGCAATTCCACTGGGAGTAATAGCGGGGTATTTAGGACTCTATGTAATAATTAAGCTCATAAGTGATTTTAGCTTTAATGGTTTAGATAGCTTTAAACTAGGTATATATCCCAAGGTGTTTTTCATATGTATAGGCTTAGGTGCAATAACAATATTCTTATCTGTAAGAGGGCCAGCAAGGCTCGCTTCAAAAGTCAGTCCTATTGATGCTATAAGAAATTCTAAAAATATTAAAAAAGAGAAGATAAAAATACGAAGAATGAAAATAATAAAGAAATTATTTGGGGTAGAAGGAGAGTTAAGCTACAAAAACATAAGGAGAAATCCTAAGGAGTTTTGGGTAACTATTTTTTCTTTAGTAGTATCTTTAGTTATGTTTATTGTGTTAACAAATATGATAAGTGTTGTGAAGCAGGTAGATTCCTTTGATATTAGCCAAAGATATTATGATAGTTGGCTGTTTAATGGGGATTACAAAGGAAGTTTTTCACTGGAATTAATAGAGAAAATTAAGAAACTTGATGGAGTAGAAGAAGTTTATACTCCAATAATTGAAAGTAGAAATACTGCTATAGAAGGAGATAAACTAAGTGACAAATATTTTAAGCAGATCGGTAAAAATCGTGATTTAGCAAAGATTCCAAATAGTAATTTTGTAGTAGTGAAAGATGTAACAATAGGAGCCTATGATAGTAATTCACTGAATAAAGCAAAACAACACCTTTTAGAAGGTAAAATAGATGAAAGGCAGCTTGAGGATAACGGAGTTCTTTTAGTACAAAGAAAAAAAGTAATAAGAGAAGGTAGAGAAACCTATGAAGATGTCACAAAGTATAAGGTAGGAGATAAAATAACTATACCTGTATTTAAATCTATGGGCGGAATGACTACGGCAAATCCAGAAACAGCAGTAAGAGATTGGCTTGGGCAGCTTATAGAAACTGATGAAGTCAACACCTTTACAGTAACAGGAATTTTGGACAGGGAGCCTATTAGAGGGAGTGAAGAGAATCATTTAATTAGTCTTATCTTTAGTGAAAATGTATATAGAAAAGTAACAGGAGAGATAAATTATGATAGAGTTTATATTAAATTTATAAGTGAAAAACATAGAGAAGATTTAAAGGGATATTTTGAAGATTTATGCGCTAGTGATAAGCACTTAAATTATGTTGATTTTTACAAAGGAAAAGAAGAGTTTTATATTGCACTAATATTTTACTACAGCTTTATTGCTGTTATAGCACTAGTTGCCATAGTGAACATTATAAACACAATAAACATAAATCTATTAGTAAAAAAGAGAGAGTTCGGCATATACAAAGCTATCGGCATGACAGCAAAACAATTTGCTAAGCTTGTGATTTTAGAAGGAACACTATACGGTATTATTGCTGCGGTAGTTGGAACAGCTATTGGAACTATAATTACTTTAGCAATTATGGAAAGTGCAAATTTGACTATGGGGGCTCTACTCAATTTTAATATAGGATTACTTATCTGTGGCATAGTGGGTGTAATATTAGTAACGCTTTTAGCTTCTTTAATGCCTCTTAGAAAACTAAATAAAATGAATATAGTAGAGAGCTTAAGAATGGAAGAATAGAAGAATAGAAGAATAGAAGGAAAGGCAGGGGTGGGTCTCATGCCTTTCCTTCTATATAAAAACATGAATGTATAGGTTATAATTGTAATATATGTTTTGGAATGGAGTGAAAATAATGACTAAAGTTCTACTAGTAGAGGATGACATAGCCCTTTCTTATGGAGTAGAATATGCTCTTAAAAAAGAAGGCTTTAATATAATTTCCTCTAAAAATATAAAGGAAGCTAAAGAAGCTTTAAAGGGAGAAATAGACTTAATTCTTTTGGACATAACCCTACCTGATGGAAGTGGATACGATTTTTGCAAGGAAGTAAGAGGAAAAAGTGATGTACCCATCATATTTATGACCGCCTTAGATGAGGAAGTTAATATAGTTCTAGGCTTAGATTTTGGTGGAGACGATTATATAA
Source organism: uncultured Clostridiaceae bacterium (assembly GCA_937976175.1). Lineage (GTDB taxonomy): Bacteria > Bacillota > Clostridia > Clostridiales > Clostridiaceae > Clostridium_AD. The sequence goes on from CALJTN010000157.1 coordinate 4,237, forward strand.
CAAAGCCAGTAAGAATAAAAGAACTGGTTTCTAGAATAAATGCAGTGCTGAGACGTCGCAGAAAAGATGGTTCAAATGCACAGGGGCAGAAAATACTTTCAGGTGACATTGTTATTGAACCATTAAAATGTAGGGTGTGGATTAAGGATAAAGAAGTAACACTTACATCCATTGAGTACAAGCTGTTACTTTTATTTATTGAAAATAAGGGGAATGTGTTATCGAGAAATACACTTCTTGATAAACTATGGGATGCTCATGGTAACTTTGTGGATAGCAATACACTTAATG
>CALJTN010000158.1 GCA_937976175.1 uncultured Clostridiaceae bacterium
GAGCTATTAAATTACATGGCACATAACCCCAGTCAAGTATTTACACGGGAGCAACTCTTCAATCAAGTTTGGGGCTTCGAAGAATATGGTGACATAAATACAGTGACGGTACATATAAGGAAGATAAGAGAAAAAATAGAAGACAACCCTTCCGAACCTGTATATATAAAAACCGTATGGGGTGTTGGATATAAATTTGATGGTGAGTGTTATGAGCGGTAATTTTAAAAAGAGTTTAAATATTAGTCTTATAGTAGCACTTGTAATATTTATACTAAGTAGTAGTTTATCAATTATGTTTACTAATAGTATACATAAAAATAGTAAAAATAGTTTTATGCTTAATGAACAAAGAATAGCGACTAATAGCATAGTAAATTATATAGAAAATAATTATGGGGATTTACTGGGAAATAAAGAACAAGTTATAGCTGCTGTTTTATCTAGCCTGGCAGAAGTAGAAGGAAATCTTAAAGTAATTGACTTAGAAGGAAAAGTATTATTTGATTCTGAAAATATAAAGCCCGGAAAGAATGATGTTTATATAGATATTAAGAGTAGTATTTCCTATGATAAAAGTTTTGCGCATCAGCAATCAGGAAAGATTAAATTCACTATACCTTTAGTTATAAAAGACACGCAAATAGGTAATAGCATCTTTATTATTAATTCAAGAGGTAAGCTTACAATTCTAGAAAGAATTTCGGTTTTTTATGGTTTGATACCTATTGGTGTAGGGTTTTTATTTATAGCGGTTCTTGTTATTTTCCTTTACTTTAGGATAACAAGAGACTTTATAAAACCCTTAGGAGAATTAAAAGATGCCACGGACAGTATAATCTTAGGTAACTATGATAAAAAAATAAAGTATAGAAACAATACAGAGCTAGGTCAGTTTTGTAATAATTTTGAGTTTATGCGAGACGAGCTAAAGACAGCTTTAAATAAAGCTCAGGAATTAGAAAGAAGCAGAAAGGAGCTTATAGCTTGTGTTTCTCATGATCTTCGGACACCTATAGCTTCTATAAAAGCTTACGTAGACGGGCTTAAAAATGGGCTAGCCGTGGACGAAGAAAAGAGAAATAAGTACATCTCTGTTATATCGAAGAAAACTGATAGTTTAATAGAGTTAATAAATGATTTATTTCAGCATTCTCAAGCAGAACTAGGAGAGCTTAAAATGGTTTTTACTGAAAGCTATAGTGGAGAATTTCTGAATAGAATAGTACAACCTATGAAGTTAGAGGCACAAAAAAAATCTATAGTGCTGTATATTAAAGAACCCATTACTAATGTAATTATTTCTGTGGATAAAGTAAGAATTGAACAAGTTATAATGAATCTTATACAAAATGCTATAAAATATACCCCAGAAGGTGGGAATATATATTTTAGCACAGAGATAGAAGGTAAGAATTTAAAAATGATAGTTAAAGATAATGGTTTTGGTATATCACAAAGAGATCTGCCTTTTATATTTGAAAAGTTTTATAGAGGAGAAAAATCCAGGAGCAGAGATTTTGGAGGAGCAGGCCTTGGACTTTCTATATGTAAATATATTGTAGAGAAACATGGTGGAAGTATTGATGTAGTTAGTATTGAGGATGAGGGAAGTGAGTTTTCTTTTACTATACCGATATAAAGACTTAATAAATTCTTAATAAATACATAAGGGTTAGTTAAGCTACGGGGTTTAATATTAAATTATAGGAAATATAATAAAATCCTATAATTTATTTTTTAGGAGATATGTTAAATGAAAAATATGATTATAAAGGCTACGGATCTATGCAAAACTTATATTAGCGATAGTGAAAGCTATCATGCAATAAAAAATATTAACCTAGAGATATATGATGGTGATTTTACAGTTATAATGGGAAGTTCGGGGTCAGGGAAATCAACACTGCTATATCTTTTAAGCGGCCTTGATGCTATAACCTCTGGTGAGGTATGCTTCCAAGATTCAGTTATTAATAAACTTAAAGAAAATTCTATGGCGAGTTTCAGGCGTAAGAGCATAGGTTTTGTATTTCAAGGAATTAATTTAGTACCAAGCCTATCTATTTTTGAAAATATAGCTATTTCAGGATATTTAATAAATAAGGATAGAAAAAAAGTAGATGAAAGAGTAGTGGACCTTTTAAAGCTTGTAGGACTTAGTGAAGAATTAAATAGATTGCCTTCAAGAATCTCCGGTGGTCAGCAGCAAAGGGTAGCTATAGCAAGAGCGCTTATAAACGAGCCAAAAGTAATTTTTGCTGATGAGCCTACGGGAGCATTAAATTCTTCTCAAGGTGAAAATATCCTAAATATACTAACAGAGTTAAATACTAAGGGACAAAGCATAGTTATGGTTACTCATGATATAAAGGCTGCTTCAAGAGCAGATAGAGTTTTATTTATTAAAGATGGACGTATAAGTGGTGATTTGAAATTCGATAAATTTGATATTAAATTTACGGAACAAAGAGAAAAGGCGTTATTTGATTTTCTTACAGAGAAGGGGTGGTAGCATGAGGAGTATATATATTATCATCCTAAATAATATAAAAAAGAGAAAACTTCAAAGTTTCCTAATTACTTTAATAATAATGGTAAGCTGTGTAATGTTTTTTATATCCTTAGGTACACTTACAAAATCTAAGGAACCTTTTATAAAGATGCAACAAAAACTAAATGCCTCTCAGGATATAGTTGCTTATAAAGAGGGTAGTTATGATATAAATAAGGTAAAAGCTTGGTGGAAAAATAATGAAGGGGTTAAAAGCATCCAAACTTATAAAGGTTATAATTATAATGGAAAGACAAGGTATAATAACAATCCTTTTGGATATAGAATAAATTTTACAGAAAGAGAAGAGGGGTTAGTACAAGATAAGCTTTTAATAGTAGAAGGAGATAAGAAGGAAACACCTGGTGATGGAGAAGTTTGGGTATCAACAGGAATTGCCTACCAAGAAAATATAAAGGTAGGTGGTATATTAAAAGTAAATATTAATAAGAAAGATGTAAGTTTTAAAGTTAGTGCCATTGTAGTAGATCCACAATTTAGCACTGCTATGGTTAACCCCACAAGAATGTGGATTAAAGCTGGAGACGTTGATAAGATTTTCAAGGATGTGGATAATAATATAATTTCTTTAGGTATTATATATAAGGATTATAGCAAGGCAGAGAAAATATGGAGTGATTTTTTAAATAGTGAAAATGAGAAGTTTAAGGGTGGTATATTTCAATATAGTTTTATTGAGTTTATTTATACCTTCCTATCTAAGTTAATAGCGTCTATATTGATGGTATTATCTATAATAGTTTTAGCTATAACGATGTTAGTAGTAAGTTATACTATAAAAAATGCTATATTTTCTGATTATAAAACTATAGGAGTGTTGAAAGCCCAAGGTTTATCCAATGCAAATATAAAAACAATATATACTGGACAGTTTTTTATTTTAGGAGCAATAGCAGTGCTACCAAGTCTCCTAGTAGGTAGAGTTTTAATAAATGCCATACTCTATTCCTTTCTAAGAGTAGTGGGGGTAGTAAATATTAATGAAAGTATGACTACAGAAATAATCATCACTATTCTATTTATTATAGGTACAGTAACAATAACTTCCTATATAACTTCAGGAAGGGCAGCAAAAATTAAACCCGCAGAAGCAATAAGAAATGTAGCCAGAGTTAAAAAATATAAAAAAAATCCTAAAATAAATATTATGTTTTTAAAAGCATTGCCTTTATCATTAATTCTAGCTATAAAACAAATTGTTACTAATAAGAAGCAATCAGTGTTTATATTTATTACCTTGGTAGTTACAGCCTTTATGATATCTTTTACTATAAATGCAAGACATTCACTGATTAAACTTAGTGATAATTTAGCTTATTGGGGATTTGATGGTAGTGAGTATCAAGTAGTAAGAAGTGGGGCTAAAGGTGCTACAGTGCATGAAGAATTATTTAATGCATTAAAAAGTGATAAAAAAGTTAAAGCCGTAGTTCCTTACTACTATATTGAAGGTTCCTTTACAGAGGCTATAGATAGCGTAAATATGCCAGCTAAACAAATAACAGGATTTGCTTATGAAGGAGATATGGATAGTATAGGCATGTTAAACATTAAGGGTAAAAGTCCTAAAGAAAAAAACGAGGTATCTATAGCTATAAATACTAGTAGAAGGCTTAAAAAAACTGTAGGAGATTACATTGATATTACTATAGCAGGAAAAACGAAGACCTTTTTAGTTACTGGGGTTTATCAAGCTATGATTAATGAGGCAGAAGGTTATAGAATTCAAAAAGCTGCCATTGTAAATCTGGATTCAACCTTCGACACTAAGATTTATGGAATGATATTTAAAGATATGGTGGACAAGGAAGAATTTATAAATGAGTTTACTAATAAATATAGTGATATAAGCGTTGAAAAAACTAAAGATGGCAATGGGAAGATATTCAATGATATCGGTAAAAATGCTAGTGTGCCAATACTTATGGTAGGGGTAATTTTTATAGTAATTAGCTTTATAAATATCTTTAATATTGTATTAATAAATGTATACGAGGAAAGAAAGAACTATGGCATATATAAAGCCTTAGGTTTTACAATAAAACAAATAAGACTATCTATAATAAATAGAATTATGACACTCACAGCACTGGCAACTTTTATAGGAATAATTTTAGGGTTTACTGTAGGTCCTAAGCTGATAGAACTAGCCTTATCAAAGCAAGGGTTAGTAAAGTTTCCATTTTTAATTACTACAAACACCACTGTTTTTGGCATATTATTATTCATAGTAATAGTATTTGCTGCGGTATGGTTTCCTACTAGTAAGTTGTTAAGCATAAACCTCAGAGAACTTATAGAGGAGTAGAGAGATTTGTTTCAAAAATAACAAGATATTAAATGGAGGGGTTAAAATGAAGAAAGAAATTAAGTTATACAATGTATTATTTCCTATATGGTTTTTATTGATTTTCCCAATTACGTGGATAATAGTGCTTCCTGCAAACTTTATTATTGACAGTATTGTTTTGATAATTTCAATGAAAGTTTTAAAACAGGTAGATATAAAAGAAAACTACAAAAAATCTATCTTAAAAGTTTGGATATTTGGTTTTCTCTCAGATTTTATTGGCGCAGGGATATTGTTTTTAACTCAAATGGCAAGAGGTAACTGGTGGTATGAATATATTGCATCACCAGTTGCAACTAACCCTTTTGATAACTTATATTCGCTAAGTTATGTATTCTTTGCAGTAATAGTATCGGGAGTTGCTATTTATTTCTTTAATCTTAAAATATCTTTTAAAAGGTTAGATTATGAGCTAAAAACAAAGAAAATTCTTGCTCTAAGTCTTGCTATATTTACAGCACCATATATTTTACTTGTGCCAAGTGAACTTATGTATAATTCCCATTCTTCAAATAGAAAAATAGAGTTTTTTACAAATCATATTGTAAGCACTAGACAGAGTGATGTAACAGTAGAATATGAAGATTCAGAAGCTAAAGTTGTAAAAAGAAAATTTTCACAAGATACAAAATATAACTCTGTTATTAGAAATGCTGTTAATACCGCAAAAAGGGTATACAGAGGACAAAAAATTGATATTCGTAAACCAGACTTTAATATTATTTTTCAAAATACTTATGATGAAAAGGACAAGGGAGTAAAGATAGACTTATGGTGGGAAGAAAGTACAGACAAATATCTATTTAAATCTAATGATAAATGGTACAAGATAAATGAAAATAAAAGCAAAGCTATAAAAGAAGGACTAACAAAGTTGAGTAGTGGGGAGTTTATCAAAAAGTTTAAGATAATAGAATACACAGGTCCTGCAGCAGAAGCTTTAGAAAAAATATATGAAGATAATAAAAACATCTATTATTTATCTTCTATACGTTCTGAGAAAATCATATTGGAATTTGAAGATGGAATGAAAATAGATCTTCAAAAGGCACTAGAGACAAATATGGTAACAATTGAGGAGCTTATAAAAGAGGGACTTAAAGTTATTGTAGAGAAAATTTGAGGATTAGTAGACTGGTAAACTAACTAGTAGTAGAATAGCTGTAAGATTAATAATAAAAGGTAGCATTTAAAGATAGGAAAAATTATTAAAAAACCTTTAATATAGGTATACCAATATTACCCCTATTGCTACTACTTTTTATGGTGCAATAAGGGTAATTAATTTATTCCTATTTGCCTAAGGCAACTTCTGCTGATTCAGTTGATATGGCAAAAGAACTATTACAATTTTCCTCTGTTAGAATTAGTGGAGAAGCTATCTCTGAGAGGTCTATGTTCGTTCCAAAATCAGAGTGTTTTTTCTTTGCAAAGAAGTAAAACACTGCACCTAGTCCTACCCATGCACCTACGATTACCCACTCAGCAAAAATCATGCCGGGTATATATAGTAAAAGCATTAATACTGTTAAAACTATTGCTATGTACCCTACAAACTTGTGATTTTTTACCTTATAAGGCCTATTCATATTAGGGTATTTCTTTCTTAAAACTACAAAGGATATAGCCACCATTGCATAAGCCATAACGATTCCAAAGCTACCTGCGTTAACCAGCCAAACCATCATACTCTTTCCAAAGAAAGGTGCAATAGTTGAAATACCGCCAATTAAAAGAATAGCATTTGATGGAGTATTATATTTCGGATGTAGCTTTCCAAGAGATGCTGGAAGCATTTTATTTTGAGCTAGTGCATACATTGCTCGACTTCCTCCAATAAGGAATGCATTCCAACTGGAAATAATACCTGCCATACCTGCAATAATCAAAATATTAGCAGCCAAAGCACTGCCACCAAATCCTATTTTCATTGCATCTGCTGTTACAAGTACAGAGGAAGCTATTTGCTGATTAGTCATCAAATAACCTACTGCGAAAATAATTAATACATACCATAGCACTGCCATTACTATAGATAACATGAGGGTTTTACCAATCTTGGCAAAAGGTAAATTGATTTCTGCCGCTGTTTGAGGAATTACATCAAAACCTATAAACATAAATGGTGTTGCAATAGTAACAGCTAAGATGCCACTCCAGCCATCTCTTATTAGAGGCATTGTATTAGAAAAATGGCCAGTTACTGGAGCACTAATAACTAATGCAATCCCAGCTACAGCGATTATAACTACTAAAATCTTTTGTAAAAAAGCTGAGTCTTTTGTTCCACGATAATTTATTATTGTAATAATAATGGAGACTACAACACCTGTTCCTACCCAGCTACCATATACATCAAATCCTGAAATCGTATACATGTGTCCTTGTAAAAAATTAGGTAGGATATACTCTATTACATTAGGAAATGCACAGGCTTCAAAAGCAACAACGCCTACATAACCCAGTATCAGAGCCCATGTACATATAAAAGACCCATTTGCCCCTAGTGCTTTATAACTAAATACAGCCGCACCACCAGCACGGGGTAGCGCAGCTGTAAGCTCTGCATAAGCTAAACCTACAAAGATTATAGTAATTCCACTGATTCCAAATGCAATCATTGCACCCAAAGTACCTGCCTTTTGAATCCATACACCTGTTAAGATTACCCAACCCCATCCAATCATTGCACCAAATGCAAGGGCCAAAATATCCTTATTACTCAATACCCTTTTTAAATTGTTATTCTCCATTAAATACCCCACCCCACTTTTATTTTAGGATTAATTATGTTGTGTTATAAACATTCAATACTCTGAATATCTAGAGCCACAGACATTATTTTACTGGTATTTACTGTATTATTCAAATCATTCCCATCGTCATTTTCTCTGTTTATATTCTATGTTTAGACAATATTTTCAAATTGTAAATTAAGAAGAAGAGGTACCAGAATTATTAAATAGCTCACTGGCATTTATTTCTGGATGGTGATATCTTTTTCTTTTAATGGTTCCTTTTTTATACTGCAGAGAATGTTTGGGACACCAATGCAAACAAGCCAGGCAGTGTTCACATTCATGCAGCCACTGAGGTCTGTTTTGCTCTATTTTAATATTATTAGAAGGACAGACCTTAGCGCAAATCCCGCACCCATTACACTTTTCATCGCTCCAAAAGTTTTTGTCTTTATCCTTTGGATTAAAGCCTTTTGATAATAATCCACCGAGGAGCTTGGCAGGAAAACTATTTTTTTCTTCAAAAGGAGCCTTCTCTAACTTGTTAACAGTATCTGCTATGTGTTGTACCTTTTGAGCTTCAATATTAAAAAGTTTTTGTTGTTTTTCATCTGAGGGAGGAGAATACATAACTTGATAGTTATCAGGCATAACAACTGTAAAGGCAGAAGAGAGAAGAACACCTTTAGTATCAAGTATATTTTGCAATTGTTTTATAGAGGCGCCTACAGAACCCCCGCAAGTAGCTATGGTATACACATAGGAATTTGAACATAGAGGTAAGTTCTCTACAAATTCTTTTACCATAAGAGGCAATCCATAATAATAAACGGGAAATACTATTCCGACTTTCTTAAACTTTGTGCCTTCTGAAAGTATTGTACTATCCTTGCAGATTTTTATAAGTGTTGTGTTTCTAAGCAAAGATGCAATATCCTTTGCAACCTTAAGTGAGTTTCCAGTACCAGTAAAATAATAAATTACAGAATCCATAATTCCCTCCTTGAAATAATAATTGGAACAGTCCAGTGGAAGTGCTCAGATACCATAATGGTATTACTATAATTTGGGAAAGTCAACTATTCAGATTACTTGCAGTATTATGTTGGAAAATTAATTTGAAAAAAATGCAAAGCTAACTTGACAACGAATGCAAAGTAAACTATACTAAAATTGCAAAGTTAACATTGCGTAGGAGGGGCTTAATTGAAAACAAGTATAAAAGAATTAAGAAAACAAAAGAAGTTATCGCAAGAGGAATTAGCCTTAGCTGTTGGAACCACCAGGCAGACAATTACTTCAATTGAGTGTGGCAAATATACTGCATCACTTGTGCTTGCGTATAAAATAGCTAAGTATTTTGAACTAAGTATTGAAGAAGTGTTTGATTTTTCAGAAGTGGAGGAGATATAGATGGAAAAATATAAACTGGTCTTAAAGAAAAGAATAATTATATTGGCAGGACTAATTATTTTAGCAGCTATTCTGCAGATATGCACCTTTAATAATGTATTTGGAATTGAAGGTAGGGAGGGATTTAATGCAGGGATGATGACTGAATTTCAGACAGGACTACTTGCTGGTATAAGTGCCATATTTATTTATCTAATTATTCGTTACAACCTAGCAATGAGAGACAGTACAAAGCTTAAGAAACTTTATAATATTGAACATGATGAAAGAAGAAAAGAGATCAAGCAGAAGTCTGGTGGAAACGTTATAATCTTCAGCTCCGTAATAATTATTTTTGGTGGCATTATATTGGGGAATTATAATGAAATGGTGTTTTATTCTTTAATAGGGTGTGCGATATTTCAGCTTAATTTGTGTGCAATACTAAAGATCTACTATTTAAGAAGATATTAATAAATCACAAAATAGCATTTTACAGGCATAATTAAGGGGGGATAGAGATGAAGGATATGAGAAGGGAATTTCAAATTAGCATTTTAGCAACTGCATTATATACTGTTCTTAATAGATTTACAAGTGTATCAGAATTGTTTTTAGGCTTTTTAATGGGAATAAGCTTGTGCTTTTTCATGGTAGGGTTATTGCCTAAAAAAGGGTATGCAAGGCTAAAAGCATGGAAAAATATTATTAGGAGGCATTATTATGAGAGTTAAAGTTTATACAATGAATTCATTTGCAAAGACTCAAGGTGGTGGCAACCCAGCAGCCATTGTGTTAAATGGAGATGATTTAACAGTAGCACAAATGCAAAAGTTAGCAGAAAAAATTGGATTTTCAGAGACTGCATTTATAACAGCTTCTAAAAATGCTGATTTTCGTGTTCGGTTTTTCACACCGGTAGAAGAAGTTGATCTTTGTGGTCATGCGACCATAGCGGCATTTTACTTAATGGTGGAACATGGAATCATTGAGCCTGGTGTCTATACACAAGAAACGAGAGCGGGTATTTTAAATGTTGAGGTTACACGGGACCATTTAATTATGATGGACCAAGCGAGGCCCCAGTTTTATGAAGT
>CALJTN010000159.1 GCA_937976175.1 uncultured Clostridiaceae bacterium
CTTGAATTACATACTATTTTACTCATTTAAGGGCTCCCCGATAACTAAATCATTCATGAAAGCTTTATCTAGATTGAGATCATATTCTGTGTATTCATTCCATGGAATACTCTTGTGATTTAATATACTAATAAAATCTACTAAAGCAATTTCTGCAATCTCAGCCGCTCTTCCTAAAGAAATAGATTTACTTGTAAATAGAGCAGTTGCTATTGCAACCTTGATATTTTTATCCGGCGCTTTTGTTTGTCCGAAATCTTCTAATAGCTCTATGACATCATGAGATAGTGTTAAGTTTTCTATCCTCATCTCAGTTCACCTCACATTTAAAATAAACTTCTCATTTATCTTACTTTTACTATATACCAAACATTACTTTATTTAACCTTGTATTTAGTAGTTAGGCTATCAAAATATTTAAGAATAATTATTAAAAATATGCATACTCATTACTTCAAGTAAGATTCCTAACTTAAATAACCCACCAATTCTAACTAAATTGTCAGAAATTCGCGGGTTATAGCCATTGAAGTGCGTCGTAGTGATACTATCCACCATTTTTACACTGTTCTAATTTCATAAAAAACTAAGTTTTTGTCACCTATGGCTCTTTTTTGAATATCTGATTGATATGCGAAACTCCACTCTAAGAATATAGATTTTCCAAAACTAATTTCACTTATAAATCGTTTTTTAATAGTAACACAGTAATCAATTAACTCAAATAACTCTTTTTCATCTAGAAATTGGTCATTACCAATAAATTTAATATCATCATCCTCAAAAACTATAGTTATATCTTTTTTACTATATGTAACCAAATTCCATAGATCTTCGTTAACCGCCTCAATAACTGTACGCTTATCTGAAATCTCGATTACCCCACTTTTCTGAGCAATAAAAAACGGATAATAAATTACCATATCATCCTTATTTAATGTCGTTAATAATTGATCAGCAAATTGCTTGGCTTCAAATGCAGTCACACCAATTTTACGAGGCAAATTTAAATCATCTCCTTGTAAAACAGCACTTCTTATTGTCCACAGTACTTGGTTGTCTAAAACAGTTTGTTTTGTATACTTTTTCCATGGCACAGCTGGCAAATGTGAATTTGCTAGTGCAAAGAATCCTTGTAATTTATTCATCTACCTTCTCCTATTATATTTTTATTCGAGGGTTATATACTCTTTCATGTTCTTCTAATGCAAATCTGTCTGTCATACACGAAATATAATCACACACAACGTGAATTTCATTGTTTCTAAATCCCTTGTAGGCATCATTTAATTCAAGATTAGTATAGCGATATAGCCATTCAGGAGGAAGTAACTTCGGATTATTAATAAAAATATTGAATAAGTCATCTACTACTTTCACAGCTTTTACATCCATTGTCGCTATAGTATGTATTCCATAGACTGATTTGTAAATTAATTCTCTTAACTCTTTAAAAAACTTTTTAGTTTCCGTATCAAATGAAATTATACATTTACCTTCTAATGCTAACTTTTTTACATCCTCACTTGTTTTAATTTTATAAGATTTTAAATTACTTACACTATTATTGGTAATATTCATAATCAACTTGTGTATTAAGGTATTAATAAAATATGTTTTACTATATTTACTAAGATCAATATTTTCTTTCTTTTCCTGAATAAAATTTGAAATTAGTTCAACAATTCGGCTAATATCTTTATTAAAATTACTATTTTTATTTATTGTATCTTCTATTAATCCTGAAATAATACCGTCCTGCAAGTCATGGCAAATATATGCAACAGTGTCCACGACCTTAACTATTTGTCCCTCTAAAGTCGAACAAGGAGTTTTTGGATTCAAATTTTCATATATGCTGCTCCTATCTCCATTGTGCTTTAAGATTCCTTCTCTAACTTCATATGTTAAGTTTAACCCATAATATTTACTAGTACGCCTCTCTATAAAATCTACAACTCTAACACTTTGTTCATTGTGAAAAAAATGCCCCATTTCTCTTCTATCTAACTCTTCATCTAAGTAGCGTTCAACAGCATGGCCAAATGGTGTATGCCCTAAATCATGACCTAATGCAATAGCTTCAGCTAAATCTTCATTTAATGCTAATGATTTGCAAATTCCACGTGCAAATTGAGCAACTTCTAATGTATGTGTCAATCTAGTTCTAAAATGATCACCTTCATGATTAACAAAAACTTGTGTTTTATACATAAGCCTTCTAAATGCTGTAGAATGTATGATTCTGTCTCGGTCACGTTGAAATGAACTTCTATTTTCTTCATCACATGGCTCCTCACTATATTCTCTACTACTATCTTTTGGTTGATGTGTAGCAAACGGTGCTAGTATGGAAGAATATTCCTTCTCTATTGCTTCTTTATTTCTTGGTAATTCCATTCCATTAATATCCATTTTATCTATTCACTCATTTCTCTTCTTAAAATATACACATTACAACATTTACTAAAAACCCTACAGTACAATTATACTATAGGGTTTTCTAACTCACAAGCTACATTAAATTGAATAGCCAATCTAGCTAATAATATTCTAACATATAGCTAGTATTCCGATTTTGGTTCTTTATGCACGAAACGAACCACTATGTGCATCGTATACACTACTTGTTATTTCAATCCGAAGATTATTAAATGATTGACAGCAGGTAAACATTAGTATGTTAATTTAAGCCGAAGGCACTGTATGTCACCTAACATATTAACTCCTGCTATAAAGTAATAAAAAACCATAACCTATAATGATCAATTTTTGGAGTGACTTACCATAATGGTGCATGCCAAAACCCCCATAAAGTTCCTTTTATTAAGGCAGATGTCAGTGGTTAGTATTTTTTCTGAAGCTCATTTAGCATATACCCTCTCCACCCTATCTGTTCCCCTAGTGGCCCCCATCGTAAGTGTTCAAAAAATCCATATATTATCGTAGTTATCCCTGCAAATGTTGTTGTAATCCCGAAAGTATTATTTGTACTTGGCAACAGCGCTGTCGCAGCAACATGCTAATAATGTATTTTCCACTCATCTGCAACCCCCATCTCCTTCGAGGATATTTCTTTGACTTTTAAGATATAGAGATTTATCATCATATTAATCGCTTAAAAACCCCTATTCGGAACCATCCACGAGACAAAAGAAATAGCTGAACAAGCAGAAGAATACCATTAGAAAATAGACTTAGAATCACATTGATCTAAGTCTTTACGATGTTGTTTACTTATGTATAACCAATCAACCAGATCACTATCTATCAATTACTTAAAGAGGCTAATCTAGCCTCTTTTTTGTGTTTAGAAATTTTAATGTCTACCGCTAAGCGTAGACTGGGATTGTTTATAAGAAGTTTGGAGCTGTTGTTGAGGTGAGGCATAGGGAGAAATCCACTCTTTTTGAATAGCTAGGTTTTTGAGTGCTTCATGAGCTGTGACATTTTGTGTCGTATATTCACCAAAAATTCTTCTGACCTCTGGTGTAGTCGCTTCCAGTGTTGCATTTAAATAGGCATTTGCTGATGTTGCAGATGATGCAATTCCATTAGCCACAATAGTTTCATCTACTGATTGGCCTGTTTCCTCACCAAAAAAAGAACCTAATAAACTACTCATAAGTTGGTACTCCTTCCTCTTGGGGATTGATAACATTATTTTCAATTATAAACTGTTGAAGTCCCTTAATTCTCATTTCTCCAGCCATGATACCAGCTTGAGCTTGAGCTTTTAATTCCTCGTCTTTGATAATATTTATACCTGCTTTTGCCATTGCTAAACCTGTATTTTCCATGAGGATTAAATTACTGATAGATAAAATTTCGCTAGCGGGTAATTGTCTCATAAATTTACCTCCTTTTATTTTTCTAGTTTAGTTTTACCTTAATCATTTTTATTATTCACACTCTAGATTTGAGGTTTTTAATCACGGAGCAAATACCCTAGTCTTATCCAGGCGTTACCTCATAGTCTTCTATATCAATAACATGAAGTATTTCTCGCTCTAATGCTCCCATCTTGGGCGTAACAACAAACTGACGCAACTGACATACTTCCTCGATAAGTACAAGGATAAGCTGATAGCAATGCGCCTCTCTATGATCACTTGCATAGATATTACGCATTTCATTATCTGAAAGGAGATGTTCTTGTTGAATACAGGTAATGATATACTCTACCTCATCTTTACTTAGTAAATAGTCTTTTGCCATTTTCATGAAAGTTGTATTAAAAATTTCAAGCATATAGTCACCATCATTTTTTATATAGTTGTCCATGGTTAATGAAGCAATCTTCCCAGCTCCCATACCTGCTAGTGAAGCACCGATCATGCCGCCAATAAATGTACCCACTACAGGTATGATGGAACCACACGCTGCTCCTACTACAAAACCAGCAGAACTTGTTGCCACACTTACCGTTGTAACTGTAACATTTTTAAAGAGCTGTTCTTTTGATATGCGCCCATTAATGAGTCTGGCTATATCAACAGAAGACAATACTGCTGACGTTGCAAGCGTACCAACGATATTGCTCTTAAGGACATTTTTTGCCATCGTTTTTGTGAGGGCTGTCTTTTGCCCACTAGCTCTTGATAAGAGCTTGGTGATTTTATCACTTACCATTTTATCAGAGATTTTCATCCCTTGAACGAAGGCTGTTTTACTCGCTTGCAAGGTAATTACTGAAGAACAGAATGCTACTCCAAATGTTTTAAGTCCAGTTTCTACAGCGCGTTGGGTAGCTACCTCTAAGCTTTCACCATTCCAAACAGACGTAGCATAAGAGATAGCTACCGTTATCGCCATTGCATTTCTAGCTGTAACAACTCCCATTTTAGCATCACATACAAGGGAATCAATATTTCCAAACCTAGCAATATTTTCTGCCTGAATAGTTGTTACGCTACCTTTTTTGACATAGTTTTTTGCATTTTCAGTATTTGTTTCACCCGGCACTTCATTGCTTGCAATACGTTGCTCTATCTTTTTTATAGCATCATTATACTGATCCTTAGGTACCTCGATTTGCATCATTTTTCCTGTTTCAGAATCTATATATAGCGCTTGTCCTTTATCAAAGCATGCAGCAATAGAATTGGTTGCCTTGGTAGGGTCAACTACCATTTGCCCTGTCGCAGGATCTTTTACCCTTGTTGAATAGTACTTCGTTTGAATAAGCTGCCCATTAACTACTCTATCTGCTCCATGCAGTGCATTATCTGGACCTAACCATCTTGCGTCTCTAAACTTTAACAGATCGCTCACATGGTTGGCATACTCTCCTGCTGCGCCATGTGCTTGCACACCTCTAAAGGCAGCAAAATGCTTCGTTACACTTGCTGTATAATAAGCGCCTTGAATAGAAGAAGTCCTACTCATACTGCTCTTCACTCTGCCTTGCTCTTGCTCTTCTTTTCTTATCCCCTCAAAATGCAGTCTTGTTATGACAATAGGGTATTTGGAAATCATTTGATGTATACTATACTTTTCAAATGCACTGACTTCTTCCTCATCATTATTCCACATGACTGCATCACAAAGCGCTGCTTTTACCTCTTCATCTTCTGCATAAGCTACCTCATTAAGCTGTCTAATTCTTTCATTAAACTCTTGAGTATTCTCTCTCCACTGCGCAGCATACGCATCGCCCCCATGCGTTGCTTTATCAAACCATATTTTTGCCTGATTAATATTCTTTCCTACACCTATACCATATTGATACATAAGTGCCAAATCTCTCATCGCTGGAACGTAGCCTTTATCGGCTGCATACTCCATATGTACAAACGCCTCTTCAGTATCACTTTTTTTCGTACATTTCAATACATTCATCAGTGCTAAGTAATAGTGGGCTTCTACTTGTCCTTGCTCGCTTGTTTGCTCTAAGAGCAGACAAGCCCTCTCATAATTCGTCTCTACATGCAGACCTAAGAAATAAAGTGCTCCTAGCTTAGCCATGGCAAAAGCATTCCGTTTCTCTACTAGTACTTCCAAATAGCTTATTCCTTCTTCTACTTTATGACTATATGCAGGATCTGTTACATAAATATCAGCTAATAAATACTTAGAAAAATCCTCTTCATGCTTTACTTGATCAAGCCAGTAAACAGCCTCTTTATAGGACACTTCACAGCCATAACCATATTTATAACATAAACCAATATTAGCCTTCACACAGTGAGGAAGCTTTTCATGGGGTATTTTATCTGCTAATTCTTTATAAAGGATAAAAGCCATGTTATAGTCTATCCCACGATTAATCCCCATAAAATAAAAGTTCGCTATAAATACTTCTGCTTCTAGATCACCTAATTCCTTCGCTTTGCTAAAATATTTCTCAGCTTGTTGTGTATCTGCTGTACCTAGTTCGCCATTAAAATACATCTCTCCCAGCATTCTATAGTCTTCTGCATACGCATATTCTTGCAGCAGGTCTGCTGCTTTAGTGACATCCTTGCTAACGCCTGTTCCATTTCTATAACGTTTGGCTAATTCTAGCGTGGCATAAGGATTACCTATTTTATATTGCTCATTTAACCAAGTTACTTCTTTGAGCGCCAAATCTTCTTTAAAAGATAATAGTATCTCTCTATAATTTAAAGAAGCACTCTCCAAGTTATACTTATTAGGAGATATTATCAAATCTTCGTACAGACGTAAGATGCTCTTTAAAACCTTTACTAAATCTTTAATGTGATAATTATCGTCTTTAAATGCAAATACAGAACCATTTTTCAATGTAATAAGGGCATGACTTTTTTGGTCCACTACCTTCTCTATATCCCTAAAATATATAATAGCGCGTTCACTGTAAGTGATACTATAGATGCCCCAAAATGTAATCAAGCAAACATTTGAGCCTACTATTGTCCACATACATTGAGCAACCATATAACACTGTTCTATACTGAGGTTGAGGCGCTCCTTATTATTTATTTTATTAAATAGCTCTTTATTCATATTCTTTTTTAAATAAACATTTCCTCTTACTAAACGTGATTGATATTTACTTAAAATAGCCTCTACTGATCCTTCAAAACTGTTGCCTTGCTTATTAGAACTTACTAAATCATATTGCTCAAAGAGAGCTATAATCTGACTTAAACTGTTCATTAAAGGTGCAAATTCAATTCCTGCATTATTGTACTCCTTTATATTAAGCTTATGTGAAACATTATCGTTGCAGTAAAAATAGCCTACACGATTGCCTTGTTTATCCTTTGCATTTTCCATTTTCTCAGCAGACAGATCTTTATACGCTATGATGAACTTATCATTCCAAAAGTTGTAATAGATTTTATCATAAGTAAAGATGATTCCTCCTTTACTATTACAAAATGAGGCCGCATCTATAAAAGCAAAGATATCTTTCTCTTCTAAATCTATAGAAAACCATGTCTTTATTTTATGAAGATTGCTGCCCCTATAATTACCTATGTACACTCTTTTGGGTGTTGAAATTTTCTTAATAGATTCCTCCAGAGAAGTTAATTCCTGCTGTGTAAAAATATTTTTGAATGGAAGTACTTTTTCTATTACTTCCTCACTATCTTGACTATCTTTTTCAGTATTTTGAATAGGGTATTCTTTAACTTCTTTTATATCTCCTTTTGTTATCTGTGCTATAGGCTCCCCATTTTCTTTTTTAGTAATTATTTGTTGTATCTGACCGCAATTATAGCAAAATTTGTCATTAATTAATAATTTTTTTCCACATTGCGTACAAAACTTATGTGTCATAACTTTCTCCTTTTTCCTTGCTTTTGTTTAATCCCATCATAACATTTTACGATTATCATCCTTAAATCTTTTTAGTATGAAATGAAATGCATTCAATTACCTGCTTGAATAATGATTTTTATTTATTAATTTACCCTTATTCTATTATATATTTAACCTTCTATCAACAAATAAGAGTCTAAATCCTACTATTTTTATAGTTATTTCGACATTTTCATATAAGAATCCAAAGATATTTTAATTCTTTTGCTAAGCCGAAAAAAGACCGTCTATCTTCCCTCATCTGAGCCTCAGCAAGCGTTCCTGCTATCAAGGCGTTATTGACAAAAAAAGTATAGTAAATGTGCTATACTTTTTTTGCAAATGCCACATATTAACCTGCACGAGTTCTCATTATTTATAGATACTTTATATATAAAGGCTGTCTAAATCCTTTATATATAGCATCTCTACTGCAGCCCAATCAATTAAGTTCCAAATTTGATTAACATATTCTATCCTCAAATTTTTATAGTCTAAATAATAGGCATGTTCCCAAACATCAATATTTAAAATGGGTGTAAATCCATCTGGAAGCGTCGTATTTTGATCTTTAACTTGTTTAACGAATAAATTACCCTCTTGATCTTTAACAAGCACACCATAACCTGAACCAAACTGGTTAATGGCTGCATGAGAAAGCTGATCTTTTAAATCTTTCACACCACCATAAGCTTTATGAATGGCCTCAAGCAGTTTACCTTCCGGCTCCTTTTTAGGCTTTGGAGAAAGAATAGAGAAATACAAATTATGATTGTAAACACCTCCTCCATTGTTAATCACAGCTTGTCTGATTCCTTCTGGAATTTGCTCTGGATCAGCTAACAGTGCCTCAAGAGACTTTTTAGATGAATCCCATTCTCCCCAGGATTCTAAAATACCATTAAGCTTCTCCATATAAGTTTGTAAATGCTTGCTATAATGGGTTTCTACTGTGGCAGCTCCAATATAAGGTTCTAATGCATTATAAGCATACGGCAATTCAACTTTTGTATACATACAAGTCCTCCTATCTAAGTTATCATCTCTATCTTAGCCCTTATACCTAATTATTATACTACCTACTTTCCCTCTTAAAACTATTGCCCTATTGCTATAAACGTTACATTGCACCGTGAGTTTTATCTTAAACTAAAACAACCCACGAACTCCGACTAAATTGTCAGAAATTCGTGGGTTATAACCATGGAGGTGAGTCTCAGTGATAGTATCCACATTTTATAAACTATTGGAAATAATACAAATTTATTTTCTCACTTATATGATCATGAATACTGTTAAATATACTTGTACTGTGGCTATTTTCCCTACACTCACTTCTTATATTACATGTATTAACTATAGGATATTATGTATATTTTTAAGAGTAAAAAGTGTTGATATTAAATCCTTTTCTTCTTCAGTTACATGATAATTATTTAATATCTCTTCATCTATCTCCCCTGCTATCAAATCAACGTTACTATTATGTTGATCTACTATATCACTAAATTCAGCTGTGATACATTCAGTTTCTGACGCTATTATTAAAAACTCTTTCTCTACATTCAGTATCTTATTTGCTAAATTATATATCTTTTTTCCTTTATAGAAATTTGAAGTATGAGCTATAATTAACTTATTATAAACTTCTGCATTATGTATATTCATCCCCCCTAATGATACATCTGCATACCATAATAACAACGATGACTTTAGCCATACTGCTATACTTAACATAGATAACTCCTCTTTATATACTTCATGTAATTGTAGAACCAAACAAGAATCTAGTTTATCTACAGTTATCACTGTCCATAAACTAGGGTTATTAATATAAAAAACTCCTCCTCCTGGTGCAATAACGATAGCCTCTCCTTCAAACCTTGGACTTTCAAAATCATCTATTTCATATTTAGCTGTAACAGGACAACTTAAACGTAAATATGCACCTTCTAATCTAGGGGAAGTTTTATCAACTATATATACATTCCCTTCAGCTTCTCCAATATAATTAAAAAACTCTGTAGAATTCTTTTCATTTGGTTTTACTATACTTAACTTAACTATATCACTTAAATTTTCTGCAAGCTTTTCAACTTTATTTATTATCATGAATTGCCCTGTCACATCTTTGTATAGATTAAGTTTATTAATACTATTTTCGAACTGTGGCTTGATGATCTTTTCATGTATTTTCATTCTCTCTAGAATATTTTTTTCAACTATATATTCAATTTCTCTTGGTGCGGCTTGTTCAGGGATCCCCTCTTTAAATATATACACATTATTATCTACATGATATAAATACCTACTTTTCCTTTTAAACCTAATTACTAAAATATTTGCTTCATTCCCAAAGGGATATACTGTAACCTCCGATGAAAGTGATTGTTTAAACGCCTGAAATATTCCTGTTAACATTTCCTTTATTTCTTCTAAATCTTTTTTTATTCCTCTAATTATAGGTTTATGCCCTTTAGTTGCACCTAATACTAATGTTCCCTTTGAATTGTTTAAAATAGAACAAATTAATTTTCTTATTTCAAGAATCTCTGTATCTGTAATTTCTAACTCAAGTATACCTTTACTATTTTCATCTAATACTATCTTTTCTATAATATTAATTAGTTTAGGATGTGCTGTTGGACTTACACATTCAACTGGGTTTTCTAGAGCTTCCTTTATTGCGTCAAATGTTTTTTCTTCTAGTCTTAAAAATGTTATTGCTTTACCTACTTCATCCTCCCCATGATAGTCAGATGATTGAATATACGCTATCTCATGTTCTCTTTTATACTCCTTTTGTTGATATATAGATTTTATCTTTTCGCATGTTGTCACACTATTATAAGATATAGCATGTAAACTAGGAGACTTAAAAACATTAGCTCTGTATGTTCCTGATAGATTATTATAAATTCCTTTTTTACTATCTACATGTGCTGCAATAGTAATAGCGCCTATTTTTGTTGCCTCACTTAATGCTTCGATAACATCTAAATTAGGAAGTGAAGATATTTCTTCATTTCCTTGTAAGTCTTCACTATAACCACTTTCTACTAAAAACTTTTCTATAATTTCTAATTTTGTGTTAGGATCAAAAATAAATAATAAATGTATACCTGGTTTAGCTTCAAATTCTACCCCTGGTAAAATTAACATTTCCTCGAACAATTTAATATCTTCTTTAACTTTTTTATGTTCTTCTTCTAAATCAGGATAATTTTCAACATATGTTTTTAAAAAATTATACTTGCTGTAAATTTCTTCTTTTATATTTATAATTTTTTTATACCCACATATTGAATTATGATCTGTGATAGCAATAATATTTATATCCTTATTTTTATATCTTCTTAAAACTTCTATATATTCATTATCATCCAAACTACCCTTATAGCACTTTTTTGATGCGGGAGTATGCACATGAAAATCTGCTCCTAAAAATTTATCTTTACCATCTACTACTTTATAACTCATCATATCCTCCTAGAACCTAATAATTCTCATAATATTTAAATTAGTCTTATTACAAAAAACCCTGAACAATAATTACTCTACTGTTCAAGGATTAGTCATTTTTATCTAGTATTTACATTATTTGTATTTTCTCTGAAAACTCCAAAATCCTCGAACTACTCATTATTTAAGTAGTTCGAGGATTTTTTCATGGAGGTGAGGAGAATCGAACTCCTGTCCGAAAGCCCGGATATTGTGGTCTCTACCATCATAGCCTTTTCTTTGACATTCCCTCCGCTAAGCGCCTAAAGGCGGGCTCTTAGTTTTAGTAGCTTCATGATTGTTCTCGTTACCGCAAAGCTTAGGTAGGAGAA
>CALJTN010000160.1 GCA_937976175.1 uncultured Clostridiaceae bacterium
CCATTATTTTTTCCACAAGTTCACAAAATATGTACTCTGCTTTATCATTAAGCTCCACCTTATCAAATTGTTCAATATAATTTATGAGCCTATAATATACAGATCCTATGAGACTCTCATATAAATCTTCTTTAGAATAAAAGTATTTATATATATTTCCTACTGATGTATTTGATTTTTTAGCTATACTTCTTATGGAAGCCCCTTTATAGCCAAATTCCCTAAATTCTCTTAAAGCTTCTTTCACTATATTATTTCTAACCTCATCTTTTAAATACTGCATTAGAAAACCCCCGTTCTCTTTTAAAAGTTTATGCTACTTTAAACTTTTTGTCAAGAGCATTCAGTAAAATGCTAAAAGTGACTACAATCTCTTATAGCCACTTTACAAAGCATTTAGTAAATAGGTACGTTATTTACTGTTACATCTAAGATACTCCTCGATAAAAATATCAATATCCCCATCCATAACCGCATCCACATTTCCCATTTCTGTATTAGTCCTATGATCCTTAACTAAATTGTAAGGATGAAACACATAAGATCTAATTTGACTTCCCCAACCATTATCCTTT
Source organism: uncultured Clostridiaceae bacterium (assembly GCA_937976175.1). Classification (GTDB taxonomy): domain Bacteria; phylum Bacillota; class Clostridia; order Clostridiales; family Clostridiaceae; genus Clostridium_AD. The sequence continues at coordinate 576 of CALJTN010000160.1, forward strand.
AAGTCTCCAGTTAAGTCTTCTATTTTATCCTTTTTAGCCCTTTCCTTTAAATCTAAAAGTTTTGCCATAAGCATTTTCATTGCAGTTTCTTTATTACTATGTTGACTTCTTTGATTTTGGCACTGAACAACTATACCTGTAGGTATGTGAGTAATTCTTATGGCCGATTCAGTCTTATTTACATGTTGACCTCCCGCACCTCCAGACCTATAAGTGTCTATTCTAAGGTCATCAGACTTTATGTCAATATCTTGACTTTCAGTAAGCTCTGGAAGCACTTCACAAGAAGCAAAGGAGGTTTGCCTTTTGCCGTTTGCATTATACGGTGAAATTCTTACAAGCCTATGTACTCCTTTTTCGGTTTTTAAATATCCATAGGCAAACTCACCAGTTATTTTTAATGTAACAGCTTTAATACCAGCCTCATCCGAGGGCTGATAATCTAAAACTTCGATGTTATATCCCTTCTTTTCACACCACCTAGAGTACATTCTATAAAGCATTTCTGTCCAATCCTGAGCATCATTTCCACCCGCACCGGTGTGAAGCGTTAAAATTGCATTATTCTTATCATATTCTCCAGATAGTAAAATCTCTATTCTAAATCTATCGGCATCATGTACTAAGTCTTTCAGTTCACTTTTTATTTCCCATATAGATGAATCATCTTCTTCCTCCTCACTTAGTTCAATGAGTACTTCTAAGTCTTCTATCCTGCTAAGCACTAGATTAAATCTATCAATTCTATCTTTAATACTCTTAGCTTGCTGAGTAATTCCTTGTGCTACTGTTATATCATTCCAAAAGCTAGGTTCCTGCATCTTAAACTCAAATTCTCTTAATTCCTTTTCCATAGATGTTACGTCAAAGAGACACCCTAATTTCTTCTACGTTACTCTTTAATATGTTTAATTCTTTTATCATTTCTTCAATTTGTATTATCAATTAATACACCCCTTCTTTTTAGCTTACAATTGAAAATTGACAGTGAACAGTTTAGATTCCATTTTTCCTTCAGGAAAAATTTCATTAACTATCCACTGTCAACTGTCAGTTGTCAACTATTACTATCCCCTGCCACAGCAGTTTTTATATTTTTTACCTGAACCACAAGAACAATCTTCATTTCTTCCTGGTTTAGCTTCTTTTTTAGTTGGCTCTTTTTTTATTGAATCATCATGATTCGTTGATGTAACCTTAGCAACCATTTCTCTTTCAGGTGCTCTTTCTATTTGCACGTGGAACAAGTATTTAACCGTCTCTGTTTTTATATTTTCAATCATCTCAGCAAACATATCGCTACCTTCCATTTGGTAGGCTTGTGCTGGATCCTGTTGCTTGTAAGCTCTAAGTCCAATACCTTGCTTTAAATGCTCCATATCATCAATATGATCCATCCATTTGCTATCTACCACTCTTAAAAGAATAACTCTTTCAACTTCTCTTATTTGCTCCTCGCCAAAGTGTTCTTCTTTAGCCGCATAGATTTTTTGAGCTACATCTAAAAGAGTATTTTTAATTTGCTCATTAGACATTTTACCTAACTCTTCCACTGATACCATACCCTTTGGAAGGTATATCTCTTCAAGGTAACTAATAAGTTTTACTAATTCTTCATCAAAACTTTCCTCAAGGCCGGTAATGTGAGAGTCAACTGAAGAGAAAATAACATCGCTTATCATTTCCTCAATTTGACCTTTTATGTTTTCTCCTTGAAGCACTTGCGTTCTTTGTCTATAAATTATTTCTCTCTGTTGATTCATTACATCATCGTATTGAACTACATTTTTCCTTATATCAAAGTTATTTCCTTCAACTTTCTTTTGCGCACTTTCTATAGCTCCACTTACCATTTTGCTTTCAATAGCATCCTCATCAGTAAGCCCTAGTTTTTCTACAACTCCTTGAAGCCTTTCAGACCCAAATATTCTCATTAAGTCATCCTCTAAGGATATATAAAATCTCGAGCTTCCTATGTCACCCTGACGTCCAGCACGACCTCTAAGTTGATTGTCAATACGCCTAGATTCATGTCTCTCAGTTCCAATTATCTTCAGTCCACCAGCCTCAATAACGCCTTCTGAAAGTTTAATGTCCGTACCACGGCCCGCCATATTAGTTGCTATAGTAACCATGCCTAGTGATCCTGCATGAGACACTATATCCGCTTCTCTTTCATGATATTTAGCATTAAGCACTTGATGTGGGATTCCACGCCTCTTAAGCATCTCAGATAATAATTCTGATTTTTCGATACTAACAGTACCTACAAGCACAGGTTGCTTAATCTTATAAGTTTCAACTATTTCATCTACTATAGCCTTATATTTTCCCTTAACAGTTTTATAAACTAAATCTGGACTATCAAGCCTTGCTAGTGGTTTATTAGTAGGTATTACTATAACATCCAGTCCATATATTTCTCTAAATTCATTTTCTTCCGTAAGTGCAGTACCAGTCATACCTGATAGCTTATTATACATTCTGAAATAGTTTTGGAAGGTAATTGTTGCAAGAGTTTTTGACTCTTTTTCAATCTTTACGCCCTCTTTTGCTTCAATTGCTTGGTGAAGGCCATCACTATATCTTCTTCCTTCCATAAGTCTTCCAGTGAATTCATCTACAATGATAATTTCACCGTCTTTTTCCATATAATCTTTGTCTTTTCTCATAATGTAGTTTGCCTTTAACGCTTGAACTACATGGTGCTGTACACTCATATTTGCTGCATCGGCGTAATTTTCAAGATGGAAATACTTCTCTGCTTTCTCTATACCTCCATCAGACAGTATAACAGCACTGGCTTTTTCATCTATAGTGTAGTCTTCTTCTTTCACTAGTCCCTTAACAAAATAATCTGCTACCTTATAAAAATCTGTAGATTTCTCTCCTTCTCCAGATATTATAAGCGGTGTTCTAGCTTCGTCTATTAATATGGAGTCCACTTCATCCACAATTACGAAGTTTAATTTTCTTTGAACTCTTTCCTCTTTGTAAACCACCATATTATCTCTTAAATAATCGAATCCAAACTCATTGTTTGTTCCGTATGTTATATCTGAATTATAAGCCTCTTGCCTTTGTTTTTGGTCTAAATCATGAATAATTACGCCCACAGAAAGGCCTAAAAATTCATGTATTTTCCCCATTTCATCTCTATCCCTTTTTGCAAGATAGTCGTTAACTGTAATTATGTGAACTCCCTCTCCACTTAACGCATTCAAATATGACGGAAGTGTAGCCACTAACGTCTTTCCTTCACCGGTTTTCATTTCAGATATTCTTCCTTGATGTAGTACTATCCCGCCAATTAACTGAACTCTAAAATGCTTCATATTAAGAACTCTCCAAGAAGCTTCTCTAACTACTGCAAAGGCTTCAGGTAATATATCATCTAAAGTCTCTCCCTTGGTTAGCCTTGTTTTAAATTCTTCTGTTTTTGCTTTAAGCTCATCATCACTTAATGCAGTCATTTTTGAATCTAATTCTTCTATCTGATCTACAGTTGAAATTATTCTTTTTATTTCTCTGTCGCTATAACTACCAAATAACTTATCAAAAAGTTTCATACTTTTCATCCTCACTATTCATTTTAATACTACCTAAATATACACTTTTAAATTATACCACTTAATTTACTGCTATTCAACTTATATGATTTTATAAATTTTGTAAATTATTCATGAATAACTTACCATTGTCATATTGTGTAGAATATAAGTTTTATGTATAATAATATTACACTATTATTAGAATATAATTTATTTTATAAACCTTTTTAAAAATATAACATACGGAGTGATATAATTGTTTACTGATTCACCTTTTTTTATCTTTTACCTAGAGGAAACAGTTCTAATAAATAACACAATTGATAAAAGTTTAAAAGCATTCATAAATAATTATTCTCCAAGCAACTGCTATTTTTTTTCTCATAATTGTTCTATAAGCAGAAAAGCAATATTTAATTTATTATCTCATCATGGTCTATCCCCAAATTTCAACAATATAATTACCCCAACTTATCTTTTGCTCCAGTATTGCAAAGATCTATACAAAAACTTTTCAATTTATCCCATTACTGATTCTTGGGATTTCAACGACTTTTTTTCTTTGAATATTAAAATTAAACATAAAACTCCAACCCTAATTTTAATATCAACTATAAATATAACCTATGAAAACTTAGAATTCATAGCAACACATAAAGTTCCTATAGTTATGTCATCTAACCTATGTGCCTATAATAGATCTTTAAACTGCAGCAATTGCTTTAAGGAATGCAGTTTGCGACAAATAGCTACTAATTACAGAGACAGATTACTTATACCCGACCTTTCCCCTATATATAATTCCGCTCTTTTATTCAAGCAACTTAATATTCCCCCTAAACACACTATAGTTTTTACAGATATTCTTAGAGATGATTATATGCAGTATCAAAGAATGGGTTGCACGCTTATTTTAACTTTAAATAATAGAACTTCCTTAGATGACTATCTTAAGTCTCCAAATGATGCAGATCTGGTAATAAGTGATTTCGAAAAACTATCCTATTTCCTAAAGTTGAAAAAGGATTAAAGTAGCTGTTAGCTCCCTTTAATCCTTTAACTTTTACGTATTTTAAAATTCTGGTTCTATAAGCCCATAGTTCCCATCTTTTCTTTTATATACTACATTCACCTCTGAAGTGTCATCGCTCATATATACGAAAAAGCTGTGACCAACTAACTCCATTTGAAGTACTGCTTCTTCTGCTGACATAGGCTTGAATGCAAATTTCTTAGTCTTTACTATCTTGGAATCTGTATCCTCTTCATCGTTGTTGTTATATTGTGGTATACCCTGGAATTTAAGAGAAGTTACATGATTTCTCTTTTCTAATCTAGTTTTCTGTTTTCTTATTTGTCTTTCTAATTTATCAATAACGATATCTATAGAAATATACATATCTTCATTTCTCTCTTCTGATCTTAAAATAACTCCATTAAAAGGAATTGTAACTTCTATAGTGTGTCTATTCTTTTGAACACTCAAAGTTGTATGCGCTTCTACCTCTGGATTAAAATACCTATCTAATCTAGATAGTTTCTTTTCTATAATATTTTTCAAGGCTTCTGTTACCTCTATGTTTTTCCCTACTATTTTAACTTTCATACTTCCAGCCCCTCTCTAATATCTATATACTGCTTTATTTCTAAGCATGTTATATATTTGTTATTTCAATTCTATTACTTTTAACACTAAATGACAACCTTTAAATTCAGAATTCACACAATATTAAAGCAAGTTGAGTTATAATCTCTTAATATTCCTTATTACTACCCTGTTTATCGAAGTACATTACACATTGTTTGCAAGTATACTTTATGATATAATTCATTTACATGAGCTAAAAAAAGCATACTGAAGTAAGTATGTACACTTTTGATACTTTTATGTATCAAAAAAATAAAAACTCCTAATATTACATTAGGAGTTTTTATATATTAAGTTAGTTGACCTGGTCTTTGACCCCACACTCGCCTGCTGGAGCTTTTGCTACCCAGAATTACCCTCTCACTACTTACACTCTCGTCTATTAAACGGCAGGACTTACCTCTAAGCCGCACCATGCTCATTAAACTTTGTTTAACTTACGTGGATCGTTTCGCCTGCGACTGGCATCGACTTTCAACCACAAACCTAACTTACTACAATAAATATTATACATTACTTTTGGCTATAGTCAATATATAAACATCATTTAATGCATCTTCTTTTAAAATTCGCGCACAATAAAACGCTGTAGCCCCTGTGGTTACAACATCGTCAACCAGTAAAATTTTTTTATTTTTTATAAGCTTACTTTTCTTAATTTGAAAACATTTATTCATATTTTTCCATCGTTCTTCACCACTCAGACCTATTTGATCCTTAGTTTCCAGAGTTTTTACTAAAGTACAAATTACGGGTATATTTAAAAACCGAGATAAATAATCAGCTAAAAACTCACTTTGGTTGTAACCTCTATGCTTCAAAGCTTTTTTAGTCATAGGTACATAAGATATTAAATCAAACTGTAATCTATTGTTTTTTACAAGTTCTAACATAGAATTAGCTAAAATCTCCCCACATACAAAATCACTTTTATATTTAAGCCTAATGATTAGCTCTTTTACTATACTGGAATAATAAAACGCTGACCAAACAAGATACTTTTCTTCATCATCGCCTATATAAAAACTATCCCCACATCGCCTTAACTTCCTTCTACATTTAGTGCATAACGGCTCACTTTCCTCGCTATATTCATTACAAATTACACAGTACTCATCTCCTGAATATATAAGCTGAGCTAGACAATAAAGTATGTTCCTTATATATTTAATAATCCTTTCTCCCACGCCTTCTCATTAAATTTTCTAGCTATACTCTTAGCTTTATCCATTTGTGCAGTTTCAACATTAGCTAAAAATATAGCCTCTCCCCTCTGTATATTTTCATATCTTCCAACCTTACTTGATAAATATAGCAGCTGTTTATGATTAAATTTTTCATTATCAGCAAAATAAACCATAACATCAACTGCATGAAACTCTAGGTGGCTTTCTTCAAAGTCATTAGTTACTATTATCCCTTTATCCTTATTCATAAACTTTACTAGAATATCAGCATGACTTTTCTTACTAATAAATAAAAATATATTTTCACTTAATTTTTCTTTAAAATTACTCAGATACTCAAATACCGCTATAGCCTTTTCTTCATCTGGTGTGAAGATTATTACCTTTCTATTAGATATAATTGACCAATTTAGATATTCATAAACCACCAAAGGTATGTCTACACTAAGATTTATTCTTGTAGTTATAATCCGCGGCTCTATAATTGGAATTTTACTATCTTTTAACGGAAGCATAATTGTAGTACCCTCACAAAAAACATTCTCTACTGAATAGGATATAGCTACACCATCTAATTTACACACTTTCAACAGTATTCTTTTTATTTGTTGCTTGGTGTATTTAGGAAAACTCCTAACATCATTATAAATAACCAAATCGAATTTTTCTTGGAGCTTCAACGCATTTTCATGACTGCATATATGTAAGTACTCATTAACACTGCTATAATTTGCCTCTGGAAAGTACACATATCCACCTAAGTTACTATATTTATTTATAAAGTAAATGATATCAATACTGCGCTGATCTTCATTGGTTATATATAATATGTTTTTTCTTTTGTTAGCATATGCAGTTATAGTTTGCAACAATAGGTCAGAGGAATTATAAAATACAGAAATAACATCAATTCTTTTTTTTCCATTTAAAGAACAACTTAAAATTTCCTTACTAATATCGTCTTTTGTCTTACCCAGATTTAAATTTGCGTAGAAGAACATGTAAAATCTCCTTTACAGTTAAAGATTTGTTTTAATTTACTTAAGCTGATTTTCATCATGCACCAGATTCGTATCTACTATTTGCCTTATTCTAAAGCTCAGCGCAGAATATCTTTCAAAACTTCTATTATTGTCTTTCATAAAACTAATAGCTTTTACTATTCCCACTAAAACAACCATATTTTTAGCTCTAGTTATACCTGTATAAAGCAAGTTCCTATTCATTAAGAGTGGAGGTCCCATGAACATAGGCATGATTACAACTTGAAATTCACTACCTTGGCTTTTATGTATAGTGATAGCATAGGCTAAAGTTAGTTCTTCTAAAAACATACCTTCATATTCCACACGTTTATCATCATCAAAGACTACAATAACGTTTTCATTATCTTCATCAATATCTTCAACATAGCCTACATCGCCATTAAAAACTCCAATACCACCGTCATCAGACTTTCCATTGACTTTACTCCATTTTATAGAATAGTTGTTTTTAATTTGCATAACTTTGTCCCCTACTCTAAATATAGTATTCCTATACTCTTTTTCTTTTTTATACTTAGACTTAGGATTCAATATTTGCTGAAGCTTTTCATTTAGGTTTTCTATGCCTAGTATTCCTTTTCTCATAGGTGACAGTATTTGAATGTGCTTCATCTTATCCCATTTTTCGTTAAATTTTGGTAGCCTAGTATTAATTAAAGTAATTATGCTATCTAGAATTTTTTCTGGATCATTATTTTCAATAAAATAAAAATCTTTATCTTTTTTGTTTAAGATAGGCATATCCCCATTATTAATTTTATGAGCATTCACAATAATCATACTTTCCTCTGCTTGCCTAAAAATTTCATTAAGCTTAACTACTCTAACACATTTACTATCAATAATGTCCCTTAGCACATTTCCTGGCCCTACGGATGGCAATTGATCAACATCACCAACAATTATAAGTCTAGTTCCTACACTGATAGCCTTTAGTAAACTATTCATAAGCATTACATCTATCATTGAAGCTTCATCAATAATAATCACATCACAATCTAAAGGTGACTCCTCGCTTCTAAAAAACTGTGAGCCATCTTCTTCTCCAACTCCAAGCTCCAATAACCTATGTATGGTTTTCGCTTCACGACCTGTAGCTTCTGTCATTCTTTTAGCAGCGCGTCCAGTAGGGGCCGCCATATATACTTTCATCCCTGCTGCTTCGAACACCTCTGTAATGCAATTTATTATAGTAGTTTTACCAGTACCAGGTCCTCCAGTTATAACCTCCATACTATTCTCTATAGCACCACAGATAGCAGCTTTTTGAGATGTTGCAAATTGTATATCTTTTTCCTTTTCAAATTTTTTAATTTCTTCTTCTATATCTATTTCTAATTCATTATACTTTGCTACAGATAAAGTTATAATTTTTTTAGTGATACCTAATTCACAATAATAGAAAGGTATAGTGAAAACACTCTTTTCTCCTTCAATATCCTCTACTTTTAATTTTCCCTGTAATACACTATCATAAACATTCTTCTCAATTTCTTCATCAGAAACTCCAAGTATATTTTTTGCTTCTTTATGTAGTTTTTCTAGTGGCATATAAGTATTCCCAATAGCACAAAATTCATTTACCACATAATTAATTCCACTTTGTATTCTAAAAGGCGACTCTTGGTCAACTCCTAAACTCCTGGCTATCTTATCCGCAACTTTAAATCCTATACCAGCAATGGTTTCAGTTAGTACATAAGGATTGTCCTTTACTACCTTTATAGACTCTCCGCCATATCTTTTATAAATTTTTACACACTGGTTTGGTGTTACTCCGTAGGTTTGAAGAAATATCATTATGCTTTTAACTTCTCGTTGCTTAGAGTAAGATTCACAAATTAATTGAATCTTTTTTTCTCCTACCCCATCAATTTCTTTCAATCTTTCAATTTCATTATCTAGCACATCCATGGTATTTTCTCCAAATCGTTGTACAATCTTTTTAGCAGTTATTGGTCCAATTCCTTGGATGACTCCCGAAGCTAAATACTTTTCTATACCTGCAATAGAACTAGGGATTACCTCCTCACAGTATGTTATTCTAAATTGCTTTCCAAATTGAGGATGATTAACCCACTCCCCTTTTAATTTTAAATTCTGCCCTTCAATTATGTATGGTACAATACCTACAATGGTTATATTTTCTTTATTATTATTCAAATGGGCAATTATATACCCATTCTCTTCATTATGAAATACTATATCTTCCACTCTTCCTTGTATTTCTGGCATAAAATCTCCCCTATTTATAAATTTACATAACACCATTATATCATATGTATTTTACATTTTTTATCCTTAGTGTATACATATCTTAAGTTTTATCAAAATATAAATTAATAATCCACCAATACAATATTACCTACGCAAAAGGAGGATAACAATTAGCAATTGTTATCCCCCTTTTAAACTTATAGATATTTCTTTATTTCTTCAACCTTATTTAAGTGTTCCCATGTAAGGTCTAAATCAGTTCTTCCAAAATGTCCATAAGCCGCTGTTTGTTTGTATATTGGTCTTCTTAAATCTAATTCTCTAATTATAACAGCCGGTCTTAAATCAAACACTTTTTCAACTATTTCAACAATCTTATCATCAGCAATTTTTCCTGTTCCAAAAGTTTCAACTTCTATAGATACTGGCTTAGCTACACCTATAGCATAAGCAAGTTCTATTTCTAATTTATCTGAAACTCCCGCTGCTACTAAGTTTTTAGCAACCCATCTTGCAGCATAGGCTGCAGATCTATCAACTTTTGTTGGATCTTTTCCTGAGAATGCTCCACCGCCATGTCTACCGTATCCACCATAAGTATCTACTATTATCTTTCTTCCTGTTAAACCAGAGTCTCCTTGCGGTCCCCCAATTACAAATCTTCCTGTGGGGTTTATGTAATATTTAGTTTCTTCATCTAATAACTCACTTGGAACTATTGGCTTTATTACATGTTCTTTTAAATCATTTTCAATCTGTTCATGGGTCGCTTCTTCTCCATGTTGAGTTGAAATAACAATAGTATCTATTCTTACTGGCTTATTATCTTCATATTCTACAGTAACTTGAGTCTTTCCGTCTGGTCTTAGGTAGTCTAATGTACCATTCTTTCTCACTTCACTTAATCTTCTTGATAATCTGTGAGCCATAGCAATTGGTAGTGGCATATACTCTGGCGTTTCATTTGTAGCAAATCCAAACATCATACCTTGATCTCCGGCACCTATTGAATCCATTTTAGACTGCTCACCTGACTTAGATTCTAGTGCCTCATTAACTCCCATAGCTATATCTGATGATTGTTCGTCAATAGACGTAATTACCGCACATGTGCTAGCATCAAAGCCATATTTCGCTCTAGTATATCCTATACCTTCAATGGTACTTCTAACAACCTTAGGAACATCTACATAGCAACTAGTTGTTATTTCCCCCATAACTAAAACCATTCCTGTAGTAACTGCTGTTTCGCAAGCAACTCTAGCATTAGGATCTTGTTCTAAAATAGCATCAAGTACAGCATCTGAAATTTGATCGCAAATCTTATCCGGATGTCCTTCTGTAACTGATTCTGATGTAAATAATCTTTTCATTATATTTCTCCCTTCTAAACCTAAAAATTCTTTTTGCAAAAAAATAAACCTCTTCTAAAATATAAGAAGAGGTGTTTTTAACCATCTCTCTTATCTCGCAGACTATAACTGCAGGAATTGGCACCATGGTACATTGCACCGGTTGCCGGGTTTCATAGGGCCCTTTTCCCTCCACCTCTCTTGATAAGAGTTATCATATTAAGTTTTAATTATAGTACCACATAAACTTTGTAGTGTCAATATAACCTATTTACTTCTAAAAATAAAATCAGTAAAAAAGACATCTACAGATGTCTTTTGGTGGAGGAAGACGGATTCGAACCATCGAAACATTACGTAACAGATTTACAGTCTGCCCCCTTTGGCCACTCGGGAACTCCTCCATATATGGAGCTGGCAATAGGAATCGAACCTACAACCTGCTGATTACAAGTCAGCTGCTCTACCGTTGAGCCATGCCAGCATATACTTTATTCTATTTTTTAAAATTTATTATGGTGGGAACAACAGGGATCGAACCTGTGACCCTCTGCTTGTAAGGCAGATGCTCTCCCAGCTGAGCTATGCTCCCGCAATTTAAGAAAAAAATAATAAATGGTGGAGGAGGACGGATTCGAACCATCGAAACATTACGTAACAGATTTACAGTCTGCCCCCTTTGGCCACTCGGGAACTCCTCCATTAATATAGCTAACAACCTTTTATGAAGATATGTCAGTATATGAATATAAGCCTATGAATTTTTGAACATTGTTCATGGTGGGAACAACAGGGATCGAACCTGTGACCCTCTGCTTGTAAGGCAGATGCTCTCCCAGCTGAGCTATGCTCCCGCAGTTTATAAAAAATAATAAATGGTGGAGGAGGACGGATTCGAACCATCGAAACATTACGTAACAGATTTACAGTCTGCCCCCTTTGGCCACTCGGGAACTCCTCCACTTATGGAGCTGGCAATAGGAATCGAACCTACAACCTGCTGATTACAAGTCAGCTGCTCTACCGTTGAGCCATGCCAGCATATTATATTTTTTATTACTTTACTCTGTCGACAAGAATCATTATACAGCTTTAATTAATTAATTTCAAGTTCATTTTCTTTGAACAGAACACTTCTCCTCTATCTTACTATACTATTCGCATATTTACTCAATATTAAACATTAATGCAACTTACTTTCCTCTACAGAAATTCGCTGTTTTTTATAAGCCCTGGATAACTTAATTAATATAGCCGCTCTGCAGCATCCATGTCTATAAACCTACCAGCTATTTTCCGTACTTTTTCATACTCTTTTTTTGATAAATGTTCTTTTAATAATTTTAATGCTTTAAGCACTCCATCCTCAGCATCATCAGCATATAAATATTTTTCTACTTTTTTATAGTCCTCTTTACCTAGCTGTAGACTTACATGCAGTAGCTTTATTTTATCAGAAGTAGTTAGCCTTCCTTTTATTTCAGCTGTGGCTACTTTAAATACGGATTGTTCCTTTTCCTTATTATCATAGAAATACCTTTCTAAATTATCTGATGTTCTAGCCAAATCCATATTATCATATACTGATTTGCTTCTGCTAATTTTTCCTACATTCATGCTAGGTTTCCTTACTTCTAGATTGCTACTGATTTTTTTATCTTCACTATTGTAATCATTATTGACTTCTTTCTGCTTTAAGTTATCCTTTTCCATTATTTTATCACGGGTAGGGTTAACGGTAGTCTCACCTTGAATGTACGTCTCCTTATAGAAAACTCTCTCCTGCTTAGGCAGGTCACTTTTTTCATAGTTCTCTAACTTACTTGCATTGTAATTAAACATTACCATAGTCACTACGCTTACTAAAGTAGAAAATATAATAATGAATAATGACTTACTTTTTTTCATAAGAATATCACCTCAAATAATTAGTATATATAATTATTTACCAATTAATCGTTTTTTTATTCTTTAATCATAATAATACATAAAACTTATTCATATAAATTATTGATAGCAAAAAAACTTACAATTGTTTTCCCCCAAAGAAATACAAGGAGGTATATTGGTTGAGTAAAGCTAAAACCCACTATAAAGACCCTTTAGCATACTATACAATTTCTAATTTTCTAAAAGACTATATTGATAAAAATACTTTAGTTGTCTGCATAGGCACTGATAGATGTATAGGTGACTGCCTAGGCCCTTTAGTTGGTACATTTTTAAAAGATAGTTCTTTTCCACTACCCGTATATGGTACCATAGACAATCCTATTCATGCCTTAAACATCGACAGTAAATTATCTAAAATAAATGCTTTACACCCAAATTGTACTATAATAGGTGTAGATGCATGCCTAGGAGACATTTCAAATATTGGCGAGATTCAAGCTAGAAATTACCCAATTCACCCTGGTAAGGGTGTAGGTAAAACTCTCCCTAAAGTAGGGAACGTTTCATTGATTGGCATAGTAGATTCAAGTGATGATAGTGAGCTGTTTACTAATAGAAACATACGACTTAGCTTAGTAATGGACATTGCCAATGTTTTAAGTAGGGCACTTTTGCATTCATACTATTTATATTCTATTACTAACGAAGAAACTAATTTAAATTCCATTTAATTAACTCTAATTAATTTACTTGTAGAAATCTTACACAGTTTTAAATTTAAAGGGCTTATAAGATATAAAAATAAGCAATACAATTAAACTACTAATTGTATTGCTTATTTGCATAGCTTGTTTATACTTTTTAATCTATTAAAGATATGTCTCCTCCATTAAATGAATTGTCTAGCTTATCCATGTAATCTAATACTTTTCCTGTTCCGAGGGCAACACATGAAATAGAATCTTCAGCCACATATACTGGAACCTTCGTAACTTCTTGTATGAGTTTATCTAATCCTTTTAACAATGCACCACCACCAGTCATAATTATTCCCTTATCAGCTATATCTGCTGCAAGCTCTGGTGGCGTTTTTTCTAATACCGAATGTGTGCATTCAGCTATTAAATATACTGCCTCTTTTAAAGCTTCTCTCATTTCTTCTGATGATACTTCTAGATTTTTAGGAAGACCCGTTATTAAGTCTCTTCCTCTTATATCCATGGTTGCCTCTTCTTCTTGCTTGTAAGCACAACCTATGTTAATTTTTAAATCCTCTGCCGTTCTCTCACCAATCATTAATTTATGTTTCTTCCTGATATACTTTATAATAGCTTCATCAAACTTATCTCCAGCTACTTTAATGGATTCTCTTACAACCATACCACCTAAAGAAATAACTGCAATATCAGTAGTCCCTCCACCAATATCAATAACCATGTTACCACTTGCTTTAGTAATATCAAGGCCAGCTCCAATTGCTGCCGCTAAAGGTTCTTCTATAAGTTGTACTTTCTTAGCTCCAGCATTTCTAGCTGCATCTTCTACCGCTCGTCTCTCCACTTCCGTTGCTTCGCAAGGGACGCATATTACAACTCTCGGAGCTGATAACCTTCTTTTTCCACACGCCTTCTTAATAAAATGCTTTAACATTTTTTCAGTTATATCATAGTCTGAAATAACACCGTCCCTCATAGGGCGTATTGCCACAATATTGCCTGGTGTTCTTCCTATCATTTTTCGCGCCTCTTCGCCAACAGCTAATACTCTATTATTATTTCTATCTATAGCAACAACAGAGGGCTCTTTTAAGATAACACCTTTACCTTTAATATATACAAGTACTGTGGCTGTACCTAAATCTATTCCCATATCTGTACCCATTCCAAAAAAAAACATCTCAAACTCACTCCTGCTCTTTAGTGTATTCAATATTTAAATTATACTAAACTCTATTCTATAAAGCCATAAAGAAATCCTTCTTTTTAGCTTTTATAATTTTTTATAGTTTTTAGCTTGAGATGTTTTTATCCTTCTACTACCTTGTATTTCATTTTAGTTGCTCTTCCTCCCCTAATATGTCTCTCAGATTTATTTAAATCCAAAATTGTTTTTGCTTCGTTAGCAATTTGAGGATTTATTTTTGGCAATCTTTCCGTCATATCCTTGTGTATAGTACTTTTGCTAACTCCAAACACTTTGGCAGTTCTTCTTATTGTAGCTTTTGAGTCAATAATGTACTTAGCAACTTCTAGTACTCGGTCTTCTATATAGTCTTTCAAAGTGTTACCTCCTTAACCCTTCTATATTTATAAATATGCAATACCTCGCTTTTAAATTCCATTCCAATTAGTCATTTTCCGATGTATTTCGGAAAGATGACTAATTGATATGGTTATTAGTTATTGTTTGGATTCTACAGGTTGGTATTTATCATATTTTACATATTTTGAAGGGTCTATTTTTTTACCATCCTTCAAAACTTCAAAATGTAAGTGGTCTCCATATTTCTCTTTATATGCATTTAAAGTAGTGTTTCCCACTGTAGCAATTTGCTGCTTTTTAGTTACCTTGTCACCTGTTTTTACCAATATCTTTTCATCTAAATTAAAATATTTAGTAACAAAGCCATTTTGATGATCGATTTCAACCATCTTACCTTTTTGATTATCAACGTCGGTACCAACTTTCTTAACTACTCCATCCATAACTGCTACAACTGGTTCACCTAGTTTTGCTTTAATATCAATAGCTAAAAAGCTTGTTCTATAGCTATCAGTAGTCTCCCACTTAACTGGGTCCAATTCTGAATATGGTCTTGCTAATAGTCCATTAGCTACTGGTTTTGCAAATTGAGTATCAACTGACTTAGAAACTGCTACTGTTAAATCTTTAGTTGTAACTTTTTCGATGTTACGTTCAGGTACATCTTTAAGCCCCTCTGTCTTTACTTGAAGAGCGCCCTCATATTGTTCATCTTGACCTTGTAGCACATCTCCTGCATTTGCTTGTTCCTTTTCTACTATTGGTGGATTGCTTGAAAGTTTTTTATTATTATTTGCTGTTATAGAAGCAACCGTAGCTACTATACATAAACAAACAAATAAAATTACATAGAAGCCCTCCTTCTTGAAAAAGTTTAATGTCTTATTGTTTGCTTTTTTATCCATACAAACACCTCCATTTGTATTTTTGTCCATAATGTATTAAAACATACACATTTTATAAAATTTATTTCCACTTATTTCACATATTTGTGACATTTTTTTCATATTAACCTGCATAGTTCACAATGAACACTATTCATGTAAGTTTATTTGCTTTTAATTTTGTTAGTTCTTTATGCCTATCTTTATAAAAGATAAAGCTGGCTATCCTTTTATATAGAGGATAACCAGCTTTATCATAGGAAAGATATAAATATAATTTTCTCATTTAGATATAACAGTGCCTTGATAATAATGATTTAATATTTCAACGTAATTTTTGCCCTCCTTAGCCATAGCATCTGCACCCCATTGACTCATACCTACTCCGTGTCCATATCCAATGCAATCTATTTCTACACCACTTTCATTAAACTTTATCTGAAAATTAGATGAGTTTAAACCTAACATTGTCCTAAATTTACTACCAGGCATAGTTATGCTCCCTACCTTAATGTTCTTAACGCTTCCCCCTTCAGTCCTTTCAAGTATTGTTATTTGTTTTTTAATATTGTCTGAAGTTACCTTAGCATTATTATAATTCTTACTTATAATCTCGCTTAACTCTTTATACTTAAAAACCTTACTACTCTTAAATCTTGGCGCTCTTTCTTCACCCAAACTCTCTACGCTCCTTAGATATGGTAAGCTATTGGTAAATACCTCTTCTGAGTTTTCTGTTTTACCACTGCTAGTTGCAAAATAATAAGGCTCCATTACCAACTCATTGTTATAGGTTAATACTTGTCCTAATGTACTTTTAATAGCCATCTCAATCTTATTCCAATATTTCTCACTTGATTTTTTAGGCCATAGTTCTATACGCGCCTCTTTAGTCATATAAGCTTGACAGTGCACGGTGTCACACAAACTAGCTCCATTGGCGTTTTTACATGCTGCCCCTCCTAGTTCTTTGACATGAGCTAACGCATAAGTCCTCGCTGCCACAGCTTGAGCTTTCAAAGCTTCTTGTTCAAACTCAGCAGGCATCTCCGCTGCCACAACCCCAGCAACATATCCTTCTAAATCAAGCTCTTTTATAGTGCTTTCTTTTGATATAAAAACTTTAATTTTAGAGGTTTTTGGTAGCAAATTGTTTTTAATAATATTTTTATCTTTCTCTAATATAGTTGGAGATTTGTTACTTTTGCTTAAGCTTTTATTATCTCCTACCCCTACTATTAAAATAGATGTTATAACTATGAATGCAACAAATGCAACAATTAATAGGAGGATGTTTTTAAGATGTACTGTAATAAAAACTCTTCTCATGCTTTTCTCCTCTCGTTATAAAATAATTTTTACTTTATACATATTAATTAACCATAAATAATATTACCTTTTTAACTAACTAATCTCTTATATAAAAATAAAGCCTAGAAATGTTTAAATAAAAAGTAAAAGAACTGAATATATTAATAACTTATATACTCCAGTTCTTTAAATTTTAAATTATTTGCTAGAACTCACTCTTTCTATATCCGCTCCTAGTCCCCTTAATTTCTCTTCAATAGACACATACCCTCTATCAATATGATATATATCACTTATTGTAGTTGCTCCCTCTGCTGTAAGCCCTGCTAATATTAGTGCTGCTCCTGCTCTTAAGTCCGTAGCTCTAACTTCTGAACCTGTAAACATATCTATACCTTCTATTACCGCACTTCTACCATCTATCTTTATATTTGCTCCCATTCTCTTTAATTCTACGGCATGCATAAATCTATT
Source organism: uncultured Clostridiaceae bacterium (assembly GCA_937976175.1). GTDB lineage: Bacteria > Bacillota > Clostridia > Clostridiales > Clostridiaceae > Clostridium_AD. The sequence goes on from CALJTN010000160.1 coordinate 18,401, forward strand.
TTCAAAAATAGTTTCTGTAACTATACTTGTTCCTTTTACTGTACATAATAAACTCATCATCTGTGCCTGCATGTCTGTAGGAAATCCTGGATATGGCATAGTTTTTATATCTACTGGGTTTAATTTTTTCCTACCATCAACTGTTATGCTATTTTTATTAATCTCTATTGCTACTCCCATTTCTGTAAGCTTTGCTATTATTGGCTTTAAATGAACCTCATCAACCCCATTAACTTTAAACAAACTTTTTGTTATTGCCGCCATTATCATAAATGTGCCTGCCTCTATTCGGTCATATATAGGTTTATAAACAACTTCCTTAAAATCTTTAACACCTAAAATTCTTATGGTGTCCGTCCCTTCTCCACGTATCTGTGCTCCCATAGCCTTCAAAAACCTTGCTAGATCTACAATTTCTGGTTCTTCTGCTGCATTTTCTATTATGGTTTCGCCATCTGCAAGCGTTGCCGCCATCATTATATTTTCTGTAGCACCTACTGAAGGGTAATCTAAATATATGTTATTCCCCTTTAGTTTCTTTGCTTTCGCTTCTACATACCCATGCCCTACTGATACTTCTGCTCCTAATGCTGATAATCCTTTTAAGTGAAGATCAATGGGTCTAGTTCCAATGTTGCATCCCCCTGGCAAAGAAATTTTAAAGGTTCCAAATCTTCCAAGCATGGGGCCCATTATTAAAAAAGATGCTCTCATCTTTCTAACTAATTCATCATTAGCTTCATTATCAAGTAAATTAGCGGTATTTATTTTCACCCTTTTATTAATTTTATCTATGCTAACATCTGCTTTAAGAGATTTTAATACTTCACAAATTACAAACACATCTTCAAGCATAGGCGCATTTTCAATGGTACAACTGTTACCATTTAATATGGTTGCTGCAAGTATAGGAAGGACTGAATTTTTAGCTGAACTAACATTCACTTCACCTTCTAATTTTTTCCCACCTTTTATAATTAATTTATCCATTTTTATCCTCCATTATATTGTTAATTCTTAGTAAATTGTAATTATCTCAGGTGTACCTATAATAATGTACCTTCCAGATGAATAATTACATACAGCATAATTAAAATCAATTAATTTATTATTGTTTATCTTCTCATCATATTTTTTTGTATATGCTATGGTGCTTACTCCATTATTTATATTTACTGTTTCAATATTTTCAGATCCATGAGATTTTAAGATTTTTATTATACTCTCATTAACATTATAAATATCTTCCATCTCCATACTTGTGTTAATCTCTTGCATTTGTGCCTTTAAGTATTGAAAATACTTAATATCTTTGCCTCTATACCCAATGCTATTGCTAACTTTATTTTTAAGGTATACTAGTCCATTTTTACTACTTATCTCGCTTATGTTTATCGCTATAATATGCTCATTATTGTATTTTAAAGTCTCTATATATCCTTGAAGATTTTCACTTGAAAACTCTATACAATAGGAATCCTCATTTTCAAAACTATTTAGTTTTATTCCTTTGTTATTAAATCCTAAAGCCTGAATTAGATAGTTACAAACTTCTTTTGGATCTTCCTCAGTTTTAAAACATGTCTTCAATCCGTATTCTACTGTTTTGCTTTTAGTTGCAAGTAATATTTCATCGAATAAATTTACTTCCTCCTGTGCATTTGAGAGTCTAATATTAAATTGTAAAATAATTAGGCTTAATACTATGCACAAAAGTGCAATACATTTTTTCTTCATCTTAATCCCCCTATCCCTCAATTAGATTCTTGACCATAATTTATTTTTTTATTCTAAAAATAATGATTTTTTAATATTCATGTTATTAATAAAATCATCCCCCAGCACAAGTGTGAAGAGGGCTATTTGGTTCATTATATAGGTGGGGTAATATAACAATTCACTTATTACATATATCTATTTCTTATATTATTAATATATAAAACTTTAATGAAAATGTGCTTAAAAGAATTCAACCACATTTTACAGGTAATTTTAAAGTCTTTCACTTAATATTTATTTTCATGTTACTAACAGGCTTTATCGGTTTTTCAGCGTAAAAAATGGAGATAAATTAACATCTCCATTGCTTAACCTTTTACCTTAATTCTCATGAGTGACCTTATAACAGCACTCTCAGCTCTTTTAATATCAATGCCATCTTTATGACGCAATCTTTCTTCTGCTCTTTCCTTGGCTTTCTTTGCCCTTTCAGCATCTATGTTCTCTGGCCACTCACAGGCACTACACAACATTTCTATTTCACCTCTATATACGCTTAAGATCCCTGTTGAGGTAAATGCTTTTATTTCCTTACCGTCTACTTCTGTAAATATTGTAAGCGTTGGTTTTAACTGCGATATCATAGGCACATGCTTTGAAAGAATACCAAATCTACCTTCATCATTCTCAGTATACAGACTTAGAATTTCTCCAATATAAAACTCCTTTTCTGGAGTAAGTATAGTAAGCTTTATATGACTTTTCATATGAAAAAACACTGACCTTTCTATGTACATATTGGCATTTTTTACATTATATTATTCATTAGTCATAGACTTTGCTTTTTCTACTGCCTCTTCTATAGAACCAACATACAAAAACGCTGCTTCAGGTAGCTTATCATGCTTTCCTTCAAGAATCTCTTTAAATCCTCTTACAGTTTCTGCTACTGGCACAAATTTACCTTTCATTCCTGTAAACTGCTCAGCTACAGTAAATGGTTGTGATAAAAATCTTTGAACCTTTCGTGCTCTTAATACTACTATTTTATCTTCTTCTGACAATTCATCTAGCCCTAGTATGGCAATAATATCTTGAAGTTCTTTGTACCTCTCAAGTATATGTTTAATTCTTATTGCAACATCATAATGCTCCTTACCAACTATTCTAGGATCAAGCATTGTTGAGGCAGAGTCAAGTGGATCTACTGCTGGATAAATACCAAGTTCAACTATTCCTCTAGAAAGCACCGTCGTAGCATCAAGATGAGTAAATGTAGTGGCCGGTGCAGGGTCTGTTAAATCATCTGCTGGCACATACACTGCTTGAACAGATGTAATGGAACCTTGTTTTGTAGATGTAATTCGTTCTTGGAGTGCACCCATTTCTGTAGCAAGTGTAGGTTGGTATCCAACAGCACTTGGTATTCTACCTAGTAGTGCAGACACCTCTGCACCGGCTTGTGTAAATCTAAATATGTTATCTATAAATAACAGTACATCTTGACCCCTATCCCTAAAATATTCCGCCATGGTAAGACCTGTTAATGCAACTCTCATTCTAGCCCCAGGTGGTTCATTCATCTGTCCAAAAACTAAAGCAGTTTTAGATATAACTCCTGATTCTTTCATCTCATTATAAAGATCATTACCCTCTCTAGTTCTCTCACCAACTCCAGTAAACACCGAAAGTCCACCATATTCTTTTGCAATGTTATTTATAAGCTCTTGAATAAGGACAGTTTTACCAACTCCTGCCCCACCGAAAAGACCAATTTTCCCACCCTTTTGATATGGCGCTATTAAGTCTATTACCTTAATGCCAGTTTCAAACACTTCTGGTTCAACAGACTGTTCGGCAAAGGTTGGAGCTTCTCTATGAATAGGCATATATGTATCTACCTTGACTTCCCCCATTTCGTCCATAGGTTTTCCAAGAACATTAAATAGCCTTCCTAGCACCACATCTCCCACTGGTACTGTTATTGGATTTCCTGTATCCACAGCTTCTAGTCCTCGTCTTAACCCTTCTGTACTTTCCATAGCTATTGCTCTTATAATATCGTCACCAATGTGCTGCTCCACCTCAGCTACAACTACTCTATCCTCCATCTGAATTTCAATACTGTTGTGAATATTAGGAAGACTATCTGAGTCAAACTTTATGTCTATAACAGGACCTATTATCTGAACAACTTTTCCCGTATGTCCCAGCATTATTTTCTCTCCTTTTTACCTTTGAGCTTCCGCTCCTCCAACTATTTCTGATATCTCTTGTGTAATTGCACTCTGCCTAATTCTATTATATTTTAAATTAAGTTTCTCAAGTAAGTCATGGGCATTGCTAGTAGCTGCTCCCATAGATTCCATTCTAGCCCTGTGCTCACTGGCTTTTGAATGTAGCATACAATTTAACATTTTGCTCCTTAGAAACAATGAAGCAATTTCATACATTGCCTTTTCATCTATTGTTTCAATGTCTACATATGCTTTACTACTATTGTGTTCATTATCAAAATTTAGAGGGATTAGTTTCTCAAACTTAACTTCGTTCTTTGTTGCTGAAATAAGTTTTTTATGAACAATATAAACTTCACCTATTTCTTCACTGCTATACATATTAAGTGCATGATTAATAATTGTGGTAGCTTCCTTCTGAGAGGGTATATCTGGAATTTCCACATATTCTGCCACGGTTTCAGTATTAAGCTTTTTAAATATACTTCTTCCCCTTTCACCTACAATAATTATGCTATAATCCTCATTATTTTTTTTAATTTTATTTATAAATTCATTTGCTACTGACCAGTTAAATCCACCACAAAGACCTGTATCTGAGGTTAATATAATATACATTTTCTTACTATTGCTATTTCCCCGTATATAAATACTATCCTCTTCATAATTATCCTTAACCTGCTTAATAATTTCCCAAAGCTTATGTACATAACTATTATTAATATCTACCTCACCCTTTAATTTTTTATATTTAGCTGTTGAAACCAGTCCCATAGCTTTAGTGATTTTCTTAGTATTTGTTATGGACTTTATTCTCCTCTTAATTGCAATAAGCCCCGTACCTGACATATTTCATCTCCCTATCCGCAATAAATATAATATCCCCACAAATTAATTACCATTTACAAGCTCTACATTAATAACCTTCCTCTAAAAGCTATTAATATTGTTCAACTGAAAATATTTTTTTAAATTCTTCTATAGCTTCAATGAGCATTTGTTTTACCTTATCCTCTATAACCTTATTTTGAGCTATTGTTTTACCTACTTCTCTATGATGTGTGTCCATGTACTCCAAAAACTCTCTCTCAAATCTTTTTATCTCATGTACTGGAATATCCATAATGTAATTATTTGTTCCTGCAAAAAAAATCATAACTTGTTTTTCCATAGGTATTGGCATGTATTGATCTTGTTTTAATATTTCAACTAACCTTTTTCCCTTTTCCAGCCTCATGCTAGCATCCTTATCAAGATCCGTTCCGAATTGAGAGAAAGCTGATAGCTCCCTGTATTGAGCCAGTTCTAATCTTAAAGTTCCTGTAACATCTTTCATGGCTTTTGTTTGGGCATTTCCACCAACTCTTGATACAGATATTCCAGCATTAACAGCAGGTCTTTGTCCTGAGTGAAATAATTCTGTCTCAAGAAATATTTGTCCATCTGTTATAGAAATAACGTTAGTTGGTATATATGCAGTAACGTCTCCTGCAAGAGTTTCTATTATAGGAAGTGCTGTTAATGACCCTCCACCTAATTTATCTGAAAGCTTCGCAGCTCTTTCCAGTAGCCTTGAATGAATATAAAACACATCTCCTGGATAAGCTTCTCTACCTGGTGGTCTACGAAGTAATAGAGACATAGCCCTATATGCTACTGCATGTTTAGATAAATCATCATATACTATTAGTACATCCTTACCCTTATTCATAAAGTACTCTCCCATGCTACATCCAGCATAAGGTGCCAAATACTGTAATGGAGCTGATTCTGAGGCTGTGGCTGCTACAACTATTGTGTAATCTAAGGCTCCCATTTCAGATAATGTATTCACAATGTGTGCCACAGTAGATTGTTTTTGACCTATGGCAACATATATGCATGTAACCTCTTTACCCTTTTGATTTAAAATAGCGTCTAAGGTTAAGGTGGTTTTACCTGTTTGCCTATCTCCAATTATAAGTTCTCTTTGCCCTCTACCAATTGGCACCATAGAGTCTATTGCTTTTATTCCAGTTTGAAGTGGTTCCTTAACGGATTGTCTTTCAATAACTCCAGGGGCTTCCACCTCTACTGCTCTTGTCTCTGTAGTACTAACTGGCCCTTTGCCGTCTATTGGCACACCTAAAGAGTTTACGACTCTTCCTATTAAAACTTCTCCTACAGGTATCTCCACCACTCTACCGCTTCTTTTTACTATGTCCCCTTCCTTGATACCTTCTCCAGGACCCAAAAGTACACATCCTACATTGTCTTGCTCTAGATTTAATGCCATACCACATATTCCATTTGGAAATTCTAAAAGTTCACCTTCCATGCATTCATCTAAGCCATATACTCTGGCTATTCCATCCCCTATTTGTATTATGGTTCCTGAGTCAACAGTATCAATCTTCTTTTCATATCTCTCTATCTCTCTCTTTATTATGGATGTTATTTCTTCTGGCTTTATATTCATAAATTCACCTCAGTTCTTATTTAAACATTATTTTTTTCATTTCCTCTAGTTTATTTTTTATTGTTCCATCAATAACCTTTTCTCCAACCCTTATATATACTCCACCTATAATAGTTTTATCTAATTTTTCATCAAAGATAATTTTCTTATGGTACATTTTATATATTTTCGTGCGCAAATTTTCTCTTTGTGTTTCCTCAAGAGGTATACTAGTTTTAACCTCAACTAATAAAGTATTATTTCGTTCTAAATGAATCTTCTCCATTTCTTTAAGTTTTTCTTCTGTAAATAATATTCTATCTTTTTCTATAAGGATAAGTAAAAAAGATAAAAGCCCCTCATCTATCTTCCCCTTGAAAATTTTAATAAATATCCTCTTTTTTCTATAGGTGCTTATATCCGGGTGCTTAATAACCTTTAAGAACTCACCATCTTCTTTCATGAGTGAAACAATCTGCCGAAGGTCATCTAGATATTCGCCTACCTTATCTTTTTCCTCAGCAACTTCATATAGTGCTAATGCATATCTCTTATCTAAGTATTCATACATTTGGCGTACCTATTTCAGAAATGAAATCCTCAATCAACTTTTTATGTTCTTCCTTATTTATATGCTGTTCAAGAGCCCTTTCAGATAATATTAAGGATAACTCTATAACTTGTTTCTTAACTTCATTTTCTACTTTTTGTTTCTGTCTTTCAGTTTCTATTCTCGACCTTTCAATTATAAGTAAAGCTTCCTGTTTTGCTTCCTTAATCAATTCTCCTGATATTTTTTCCGCTCTTAATTTGTACATTTCAACTATGTTCTTACCTTCCTTTTGAGCTAACTTTAACTTTTCATCACTTTCTGCTTTTAACCTTCGGGCTTCCTCTTTATCTTTGTCAGCTTCCTTAAATGAGGAAACTAATTCTTGTTTTCTTGTTTCTAAAATCTTATTTACTGGTATAAATAGAAAATGCTTAGCAATGAAAAGTAGTATAAGAAAATTTATCATTGCAGCTATAATTGTACCTAATTTTATACCTATCTCCATCTAAATAAACCCCCGATTCATCAATTATTTTACCTTATGAAAATCGAGACTTTCACCTACCTTCCTTTTCTATCTCTTTTTAGCCTCTTACCCCAAATAGAATTAGTAGCAAGGCTATTAAGAAACCATATATGGCTGTGGCTTCAGATAAAGCACCACCTATAACTAATGCTCTCGTTATTTTGTCACTAGCCTCTGGCTGCTTTGCTATGCCCTCTACTGCCTTTGCTGTAGCATTTCCTGTCCCTATTCCGCCACCTATAACACCGATAGCTGCTATTCCTGCTCCTATTGCGGACATTCCTGCAATAAATCCCGCTGAATCCATAAAAATTCCTCCTATGCATTTTTAAATTAGTGTTCTGAAACTATTACAATATTGATCATTGTTAGCATTATAAAAATAATCATTTGGATAGCACCATCAAATAGATCAAAATACATATGTAATGGTATTGGAATTCCAAGTTGGGCAACCCAGGTGATGCTACTCAACGCACCATAAACCAATTCCATAATTATACCTACCGCAAACATATTTCCGAATAATCTTAGACTTAATGACACTGGAAGCATAATTCTCTCCATTATATTTATAGGGAGCAATAAAGGTAATGGTTTTGCATACCCTTTAAAATAGCGTATAATTCCTGATTTCTTAATTGTATATCCTTGTATAACTATAAATGTAATTAAGCCCATTGCTAAAGTAACACTATAGTCTGTAGTAGGTGGTGCTATCCCCAATATACCTACTAAATTCATAGATAAAAGATATATGGCCAACGTTCCTATATACGGAACAAAGCCTCTGAACTTTTTTCCCATGCTGTCTTCCACAGTTTTTTCCATAAATTCTACAAAAATCTCAACTACGCTCTGTTTTTTATCTGGAATTTTTTTAAGATTTCTATTGATAAATAATATTAGTAAACTCAACATCAGGACTATTATCCACTGTATTATCAAGCTAAGTGTAACTTGAAAATTATATCCAAATAAATTTATACTGGGCAATTGTCTGATTTCTAGCACTTACTCACTTCCTTTCACACTCTTTAACATTAATTCCGTAAAGTACTAAAGAAATAATTTGTGAACTATACCCCAATATAAAAGCAATTATGCTAAAGTTACAATAATTAAAAACCATGAGTCCTATTGAACATACTATAATTATTCTAAGTCCAAAACCAAGAAAAGTAATATACTCATATTTAATTTTCGCCTTGCATAATATAAAATTAACAGAAACTAAATTGAGTAATAGCGTAGTACTTGCTAGTAATAAACCCAATAAAAAAAATACTGCATATGTCTTATTGATAAAATAAATTACAGTAATTCCAATAAGGGCCATAAGGAAATTAAAGGAGTTAACCTTTTTATACATCTGGGCACACTTAATATTCACTTTTTCTTCTCCCTACTATTTATTAGCCTTTTACTTTTTCACGTAAAAAATTTAATAGTTTTTTGGTGATTTAAGTTATTTTTATCATTTAGTACTAAAAATATACATATCAACATACACTACATAAGCTTTTATCTTAGGGTTCTTTACTTACAAAAAATTAAAAATAGATCTAAGAATTTAATTTCCATATTCTCAGACCTACCTTAATGTATATTTAACATACCTTAGCACGATTCTACTATATTTTATTAAAATGATTTAGTAGCGCATCTACTATTCTTGCAGATGCATTACCATCTCCATAAGGATTAACCGATGTACTCATTTGCTCATACTCGTCTAAATTTCTAAGAAGCTTATTAGCCTGCAATATAATCTCATCCACATCTGTTCCAACTAACCTTACTGTTCCAGCATTCTCTGCCTCTACTCTCTCTGTGACATGCCTAAGTACTAAAACTGGCTTACCTAGATGAGGAGCTTCTTCTTGAATTCCTCCCGAATCAGTCATTACTAGGTAACATTTCTTCATCAAATTATGAATTTCTTGTGTACCCAGAGGTTCTAGCAGATGTATTCTATCAATATCCTTTAGGATACCCTGAACCATATCTTTCACTACTGGATTTGGGTGCACTAGACATAATACTTCTACATCTTGATTTTCTTCAACAATAACCTTAAGAGCATTACATATATTTTCAATCCCCATTCCCCAGTTTTCTCTTCTATGAGCTGTAACCATTATGACCTTTTTATTTTTATAGTCAACTGCATTTAACTCACAACTTTCAAATATGTAATCCTCTTTAACTGTAAACTTCATAGCATCTATCACTGTATTGCCTGTAACAAAAATTGCGCTATCCTCTATTCCCTCATTGAGCAAATTTTCTTTAGAGGTATTAGTAGGTGCAAAATATAAATCTGTTAAAGCACTGGTTAGCTTTCTATTAATTTCTTCTGGATAAGGAAAGAATTTATTATAACTTCTAAGGCCTGCTTCTACATGGCCAACAGGTATTTTCCTATAAAAAGCCGCAAGAGAGGCTGCAAACGTTGTAGTAGTGTCTCCATGCACGAGCACCATATCAGGTTTTTCTTTTTCAAAAATTTCTTCTAGCCCCTGAAGCACAGAGCATGTTATCCCTGTTAAGCTTTGCTTAGCTTTCATTATGTTTAAATCATAGTGAGGCACTATATCAAAAAATTCTAGAACTTTATCTAGCATCTCTCTATGCTGAGCGGTTACACATACCTTACATTGTATTTGAGGAACTTTTTCTAATTCCTTAACTAGAGGTGCCATTTTTATAGCCTCAGGTCTTGTACCAAATATTACTATAACTTTGATATTTTTCACCACATATCCTCCTAATTTAATTCAGTTTAACTTATCATATGTGAATTAGTAATTATTATACACATGCATATAGCAGTTACTCTTTATGCTCGAAAATACCCCATTCCCAAGCTATTAAAACTATTATAACTATTACTAGCGCTAACAAAAAGTATGCCCTTTGAGTACTCATTTGCATTGCTATAATGGCAATGCCCCCTAACACAGCACTTATAAAATACATAATAATAACCGCTTGTTTTTGACTCAGCCCCATATCTAAGAGCCGATGGTGCAAATGTCCTTTATCAGCTTGCATTATAGGTCTTCCATTAACCTTTCTTCTAATCATAGCGAAAAGGGTATCATAAATAGGTAATCCAAAGGCTAAGATTGGAACTGCAATAACAAAGGCTGTTGCAGATTTAATAGCCCCTTCAATTGAAATAGCCGCTAGGAGAAATCCTAACAGTTGAGAGCCCGTATCTCCCATAAAAATAGAAGCTGGATTAAAATTATAAGGCAAAAATCCTAAAATAGACCCACTTAACACCGCGGTTAAAAACGCCGCTTCAAGCCTTCCATTAAGTATTGAAACTATCATTAAAGTAACAGAAGATATAAAGGCTATGCCTGCAGCCAATCCATCTAATCCATCTATTAAATTAAACGCATTAGTTACACCTACAATCCATACTATTGTTACTGGAATATGAATCCATCCTATATTTAAGTAAGGATAGAATTCTCTAAAAGGATTGGTTATAATAGATATCTTTACATCTGACATCAAAAGACATATAGCCGCTATAACCTGTATTAGGATCTTATATTTAGGGCTTAACCCCTTAATGTCGTCTATAATACCTCCAATAACAATTATAGTTGCCCCTATAATTATCCCTTGCTGAGAACTTGTTAAAATACCACTATATAAGACTGTTCCTATAACAAAAGATATATATATAGCAAGCCCCCCCATAACCGGGATAGGCTTTATATGAATTTTCCTTTCATCTTTAGGCGTGTCAATGGCATTAACTTTTACTGCAAATTTCCTAACTAAAGGAGTAATTACAATAGAAATTAACGCTGTAATTATTGCTAAAATATAAATATTACTCATAAGAAACCTTTCTTTCACAAAAGTAGTGTTTTTATTTGATGGATATATTCTATAATTTTTCAAATTAATATATAAAGTCATTTTACAAACTTTTATAATTAATATCCACCATCACCTTGAAGTGAGTCATCATTTTCTATCCATTCTTCTACATATACGATTCTATATTGCATTTTGTTATCTCTAATAATTACTTTCTCTATACCTGAGTTAATAATGAATCTCTTGCATAGAGAACATGGAGATGCATTTATAACCAACTTCCCACTACCTACCTCTTTGCCCACTAAATACAAAGCTGCACCTAACATATCATGTCTCCTGGCTGATATAATTGCATTTTGCTCAGCATGCACTGATCTACAAAGTTCATACCTAGTACCTCTTGGGACCTTTAATTCTTCTCTTCTGCACACCCCTAAATCAGAGCAGTTCTTTCTTCCTCTAGGTGCTCCCGAGTACCCAGTGGACATAATTTCATCATTTTTTACTATTATAGCTGCAAAATTTCTACGTAAACAAGTTCCTCGTTCAGATATTGTTTCGCATATATCTAAATAATAATTATGTTTGTCAATTCTTTCCATGATTATACCTCATATAAATATATTTTAATTATGTAGATAATAAATTAAAAACTAAAGTTGTCATCTAATAATCAGTTACTATTATTTTATACTAAAAAAATAATAATTAAAAGTGTTTAATAGAGTATATACTAATTTGTTGTAAAATAAAAGAAGGCATATATTATTACAATTGCATTATTCTTTAGTGAAACTCTTGCTTTTGGCAAAAATTCCTCCTCACTAAATAATTTTAATGCATTTTGTACAATATATGCTTTTTAAAATATGTGTAATTATAAAGAATCAAAAGCTTTAAGACGACTTATGCAAGACTATATTATTGATCCATTTATACCAATAGTTACCTCTTTGTATGGCACTATAATTCCTGCCTGTAGCATAGCTTGTTTTACAGTACTAACAATACCTGCACAACAAGGAACCTCCATTCTAACTACCGTAATGCTTTTAATATCATTATTCTCTAATATTTCTGCAATTTTTTGTCTATAATAATCATTGTCATCAAGCTTAGGGCAACCTATTAAAGCTATCCTGTCTTTAATAAACTCCTTATGAAAATCTCCATAAGCATAAGCTGTGCAATCTGCAGCAATCAATATATGTGCACCCTTTAAAAATCCAGCCTTTGAATTAACTAGCCTTAGCTGCACTGGCCATTGATTTAACTCCGAATCTACAGATATCTCAGTTACTCCACTTATTTTAGTTTCTGTTTGCTTTACCTTCAAGTTTACATTTCTTTTTATGGACTTTTCCATTGTGCCAGGACACCCACATGGCAAATTAGGTTTCTTCTCACTTTGCTCTTTTTTTCTATCTACAGCCTCTTGGTCATAATCTGCAGCATCTCTTTCAATCATTTTAATAGCATCTGTTGGACACTTTGGTAGACAATCCCCAAGTCCATCACAATATTCATCACTTATTAATTTGGCTTTACCGTTAACTAGCTCTATAGCCCCTTCATGACAGGCATCTATACATAATCCACAACCGTTACATTTATTTTCATCTATGCTAATTATATTCCTTTTCATTTTAACGCCTCCTAAATTTTATATATATATTCTTCTTAATTAACTATTTAATTGACTGTATATGCTAATTATATTAAAATTACTTATGATAGTATGTAACTCACGTTACCAAATTCAAAATTTGAGGGTGATTTCATGGATAAATTAGCAGACTATTTAAAGCATTGTATTTTATTTAAGGGTTTAACTTCTGAAGAATTGCAAAATTTGATTTTAAATATTAACTATTCCATTTCTGATAATTGTAAAAATTGTGGCGAATGTCGCACCTGCATAGTTGCCCTAGAGGGCGATATCTGCGACTCCGTAGGTATTGTAATTGAAGGGGAGCTAGAAGTGCAAAAACACTACGCCAGTGGAAAAGTTGTTACACTGGCAAAGTTAAATAAAGGAAAGACCTTTGGAGAGGCAATAGCCTTTTCAGAGACGAATATATACCCAGCTACTATAGTATCTTCTAAGGGTTCAATTATATTTTACATTTCAAAAAAAGATATTGTAGCTATGTGCAGTACCTATCCTAAAGTGCTGAATAATTTCATGCAATTATTATCAAGTAAAATTCTTTTATTGAATAAGAAAATTAAAGAACTTTCTTTTGAAACCTTAAGACAAAAAATATCTAATTATTTACTTCATCAATATGAAATTCAAAAAAAACTTGCACTTGTACTCCCTATGTCCAGAAAAAACCTTGCTGAACACTTAGGTGTACAACGACCCTCTCTTTCAAGAGAGCTTGTTAATATGAAGGCTGATGGGTTAATAGATTTCAATAAAAACTTAGTAGAGATAAAAGATTTAGAAGGTATTGAGGATATATTAATTTAAGGACGTTGTCGAATGTACTCGAACTTTACTTTTAAAAAATATTAAATTTTACTTGATAATAATTATCCGTTGGTGTATAATTCATTTATAGGTAAGTTAAATTCAAATTTCCTGTTTACTCAGTAAATTACATTACTTAATATAAGAACTATATAGGTCTGGTAATTAGTAATTGCTACTAGACTTAAGAAATTATAAGGGGGAAATAAATATGAAAAAATTTGTTTGTACAGTATGTGGATATATTCACGAAGGAGATTCTGCACCTGAGGTCTGTCCGGTTTGTAAAGCAAAAAGTGATAAGTTTGTAGAAAAAAATGAAAATGACATGTCATGGGCAGATGAACATAAAATCGGAGTTGCTCAAGGTGTAGAATTAGAAATTCTAGAAGGGTTAAGAGCTAACTTTGTTGGAGAGTGTACTGAAGTTGGTATGTACTTAGCAATGAGCCGTCAAGCTGATAGAGAGGGTTTCCCTGAAGTAGCAGAAGCTTATAAAAGAATAGCTTTTGAAGAAGCGGATCATGCTGCAAAATTTGCTGAATTACTTGGTGAAGTAGTAACCGCAGATACAAAGAAAAACCTTAAAATGAGAGTTGATGCTGAGCATGGAGCTTGCCAAGGTAAAAAAGACTTAGCTACTTTAGCTAAAAAACTTAACTACGATGCAATCCACGACACAGTGCATGAAATGTGTAAAGATGAAGCGCGCCACGGTGCAGCATTTAAGGGATTACTTAACAGATACTTTCAATAAGATTTAGTAGTTAAAAAAATATAAGCAATTTACAGATAATCTTCTGTAAATTGCTTTTTAATTTTTCACAGATGAATTACAATATTTAGATAAAAAATTTACACCTTAAATATAATCATTTAAGGTGCAAGTTAATAATTAACTATTTAGTTCCAAATAACCTATCTCCCGCATCTCCAAGACCTGGCACAATATATCCTTTTTCATTTAATTTTTCATCAATTGAAGCTACATATATATCCACATCTGGGTGTGCATTCATAACAGCTTTAACTCCCTCTGGCGCAGCTATAAGACACATAAGTCTTATGTTTATTGCTCCTCTTTTTTTAAGAGCTGATATTGCATCTATTGCAGAACCACCTGTAGCAAGCATTGGATCTGTAACAATTACATCTCTTTCATTAATATCTTGAGGTAACTTACAGAAATACTCAACTGGTTGCAATGTTTCCTCATCTCTATACATTCCTATGTGCCCAACCTTAGCTGCTGGTATAAGCTTTAACATACCATCAACCATTCCGAGTCCTGCTCTTAGTATTGGTACTATAGCCATTTTCTTTCCAGCTAAAACTTTACATTTAGTTAAACAAATAGGAGTTTCAATTTCTACTTCTTGTAATTGTATATTACGTGTAACTTCATAAGCCATTAACATAGCAACCTCTTCAACTAATTCTCTAAAATCCTTTGAACCCGTGTTCTTATCTCTTATGAATGCCAACTTGTGTAATATAAGTGGATGTGCAATTTGTGTTACTTTACTCATTTATATTTCCCCCTTATCTTTTTAATACTTATTTAGAATATTTTCTTTCTATTTCAGTAATTTTATCAATTCTTTTTTGATGCCTATCTCCTTCAAATTTAGCATTGATAAAAGCATCTACAATATCTAAGGCTAAACCTCTACCAACAACTCTTTCGCCAAGAGCTAATATATTAGCATTATTATGTTCTCTTGTAGAATGAGCACTAAAAGTATCATGGCATAATGCAGCTCTTATTCCAGGCACCTTATTCGCAGCAATGCTTATACCTATCCCTGTACCACATATTAATATACCGAGCTCAAAATTTTGTGCCGCTACTTCCTGCGCAACTTTTAGTGCATAATCCGGATAATCACAGGAGTCTTCAGTATGCGTACCAAAATCCGTTGCCTCAATATTTTTGCTCTCTAGATACTTAATTACTTCTTTTTTTAAGCTTAACCCACCATGGTCACTACCCAATGCTATTTTCATTATAAAACACCTCCAACATATATTTTCCCATTAAAGGATATTACATTGCAAAAAAAGAAGATACCGGTATTTAAATAAGCTATTTAAATACTATTATCTTCCTTATCTTATCCAATAATAAGAATATATTATTCTTTAATTCATAAAAAACCTTTGAATAAATTGAAATATCTCTAACATATGGGTCTATATTATTTGTAATACATGCTTTATTTAAAATAGCATCTAATATATAGCTCTTTCGCATATCTTCAGCATAAACATACAATATATCCATAGTCATCCTCCTAGTATTTCTCTGGGGCAGATACCAATTATCAATTGTTACCTACCTATACTTCAATTATATCAAAACCTGCAGATTTTTTAAGTCTATTCATTATAGCAACACCTACACCCTTCTCTTCAAAGGCCTCAGATAATATTAATTCTACATCTATGGCATCAAAACCTCTTAAAACTTCAAAAAGATTTCTGCCCACACTATCTAGTTGTTTTCTGCTACCTAAAGAAATAACCACACCATAGGGATATTTATCTTTAGTTTCATCTGTTGCTATAATTCCTATTTTTTTGTTGCCCATACTATTCTGCACTATTTTATTGATTTTTGCAATAGTTTTTTCTAAATCTCCACATATAATTTTTACTGGAGACTTCGGTGCATAATGTCTATACTTCATACCAGGTGCTTTAGGCTTAAAATCCTCATTAGGCTTAGCCATTATGCTTTTATCAATGTATACTCCTGCATCTATTTCTCTTAGCATCTCAATAGTTATAGCTCCTGGTCTTAGTATACAGAGTGGAGTACACGTACAATCAACTATTGTTGACTCAAGACCTACTTGACTTTTATCTCCACCTAAAATATATTCTATCTTTCCACTTAAATCCTCAATACAACTCTCTACATCCGTAGGACTAGGTCTACCTGATATATTGGCTGACGGAGCTGCAATAGGTGTTCCAGCCGCCTCAATAAGTTTCCTAGCCATGAGATTAGACGGCATCCGTATACCTACAGTATCTAGTCCTGCGCTTGTAGTTTTAGGAATTAAGTCTGACTTATTAAAGATCAATGTTATGGGCCCCGGCCAGTATGCATCCATGATTTTCCTTGCTATATCAGGTATCTCTTTAACTAGAGGCTCTATATTAAAATCAGCTACATGCACAATAAGAGGATTATCCTGCGGTCTTCCCTTGGCCTTAAAAATTTTTTCTACAGCCAGCTTATCTAGAGCATTTGCCCCAAGTCCATAGACCGTTTCCGTAGGGAACGCAACTAATCCACCTTCTGCAATGACAATTCCCGCCTCATTAATTACATTTTGTTTAATATTATTTTCATCCAAAATTACAATCTTTGTCTTCATTATTACACCTCTTAATTAAAAGTACACTAAAGTATCTATATCACATTAGTCATTATTAACCCCACTATTATTCCTAAAAGTATACCCAATGTGTTTGTTATACCAGACCAAAGTTTTTTAGATTCTGGGATCATCTCTCCATATATTACATATAACATAACTCCTGACGCAAAAGCTAAGGCACTTCCTAACATATTTATAGAGATGCTTCCAATGTAGATTCCAGCCCAGGCACCAATTGCAGTAGGCAAAGCTGTTAAGAAGGCATAAAGTAATATCTCGCTGCTCTTTGTGCCTGAAAGCATAAGTGGCGCTGCTACTGCTAATCCTTCTGGCACATCATGTACTGCAATTATTACACTCATTTTTAATCCTAAATTCTCTCCATTAACAAAGCCAAAGCCCATTATGAGCCCTTCTGGAAAATTGTGAAGCATTATACTTATTGCAACCATAAAAGCTACCTTTGTATATTGAGAGTTTACATTGCTGCTTAAATTGCTGACTTTGTCTATTACAGCAACAATAATAATTCCTAGAATCAGAAATAATAAAGTCCTTAAAAAGCCGGTTTTACTTGTAGCTTCTGGAATAAGTTCAAACGCTACAATAGAAAGCATAAGTCCCGATGCAAATCCTATAATATTTCCTAAGAACTTTGGAGAGGGCTTCTTCATGGTAACACCTAAAAGCGCCCCTACCATAGTACCAATTAAAGCTATTACCCCCGAGAATACAATTATTAAAACAATACTACTTTTCAAGCTTATCCCCCCACTTGTATAGAATTGTAATCATATACATTACAACTCCATATGGGAATAAAGTATAGTGCACTTATGCTTTACGCTTATTTCCCTATACATTAATTTTATTTATGTACATGAGAGTTTATGCTGTATTCTCTATATTCTTTAATTTTCTCTATAGCATCATCAGAGAATACTGCCTGAACACAAGATTTATATAAGTCATCAAGCAAAACATATTTTCTGAATCCACCATGCTTAATTATAAAATAAAAATAAGTTTCTTCTGGATTTTGAATCTTGATTTTGTTATACATTTGAGCTATGTAAGGATATTTCTTTAAAAACTCTATATCTATGGGGGAAATCTTCTTATTCCTAAACCTAGATTTTGTTATTATAGTAAGCTCTAAATTTCTACCATAACCACCGGTATGAATTAAGGCAACCTTTTCACATATAATGGTAAACTTGCTCTTTGCCATCCCACACCATATAATAATTTTATATCCTTCTAGTTTAAAATCAATAAATTCTTCATTGAATCTAAGAATTACAACTAAAGTAATCAACATCTCAATACAAACTAAATATATAACAAAAAAAATATTTATACTCTTTGATACTATTAATATAATTGGTAATAAAACAAAAATAAAGCACATTGATAGCATAAACCGTTTATAAGTCTTTTTTTGCTTTCTAATGGCTTTATTTATATTCATAGTTTCACCTTCCACTTATAATAATATCCCTAAGCAACTAATCTCTAATTATTATTACCCATTGCCTTCATTTTTTCTGCTTGGTCAGTAGTTATTAAGGTATTTATCATTTCATCTATATCTCCATCAAGAAAAGATTCTAACCTATACAAGGTCAACCCTATTCTATGATCTGTTACTCTTCCCTGAGGATAGTTGTAAGTTCTTATTCTTTCACTTCTATCTCCCGTACCTACTTGACTCTTTCTATCTTCTGCTATTCCTGCAGATCTTTCTGCTTCAGCTTTTTCAAACAATCTAGATTTTAACATATTCAGAGCTTTCTCTTTATTCTTTAGCTGTGATTTCTCATCCTGACAAGAAACTACAAGTCCTGTAGGAAGATGTGTCATTCTCACTGCTGAATCTGTTGTATTAACAGACTGCCCTCCATTACCAGATGCTCTAAATACATCTATTCTTAAATCATTAGCATTAACTTCAATATCTACATCATCAACCTCTGGTAGCACTGCTACAGTAGCCGTAGATGTGTGAATTCTTCCACTTGACTCTGTGTCTGGAACTCTTTGAACTCTATGCACTCCACTTTCGTATTTAAGTTTACTATAGGTAGAGTCACCTTTTATCATAAATACTACTTCTTTGAATCCGCCAATATCAGTTTCATTAGCACTCATCACTTCAACTTTCCATCTATTACGTTCTGCATATCTTGTATACATTCTGAATAGATTTGCTGCAAAT
>CALJTN010000161.1 GCA_937976175.1 uncultured Clostridiaceae bacterium
GGCTTTGTATTTGCCATAAGATTTACTGCAGTGTATCCTCCTCGAACTGCTGCCATACTTCCAGATAATAAATCTTCTTTATAAGTATATCCAGGCTCTCTAAAATGACTGTGAAGATCTATAAAAGAAGGTGCTAAAATGTACCCTTCTCCATGGATTACCTCACAGTCTTTTTTTAGATTTCTTCCTGTTTCATATATTATTCCACTCTTTATATAAACGTCGAAAATAGAATCCTGTGATGCATCAACTACTCTTGCATTTTTAATTAATAATTCCATAGTTCTACCATCCCTTCACACTACATTAAGATTTATTTGTAAGATTTAAACTTCGTTTAAATCTTACAAACTTTTTAGTTTTAATTATGTGTTTAATTATGATTTACTAGTAGGGTTATTAACCTCATCACAGTATATACATCTATACTGTCCCTTTTCTCTATCTGCTAGGTAGAAGCTATGCAAAATTTCCTGCTCTATAGATGTGATACATCTTGGATTATTGCATTTTATAACATTCTCAATTTTCTCTGGCAACTTTAATTTAACTTTATTTTCAATATCCTCTCCAGATATTATGTTTATTGTTATGTTAGGATCTATAAATCCTAGCACTGTAAAATCTATATCAATCTCATTTTCTATCTTAATTATATCTTTACGCCCAAGTTTCTCGCTAGGTGCATTCATGATAAGAGCCACCGTAAAATCAGCATTATCAAGGCCTAAATAGTTAAATATTTTTATTCCAATACCTGCTTTTATGTGGTCTATTACAATTCCTCTTTTTATGCTATTTATTGTTACCATTATTTATCCACCCCCAAAAGCTTAGCAATAAGTGCCATCCTTGCATACATACCATACTTTGCTTGTCTAAAGTAACAAGCCCTTGGATCAGTATCAATTTCTACAGCTATTTCATTTACTCTAGGAAGAGGGTGAAGGATTATCATATCTTTTTTAGCTTTTTCCATTTTTTCTTTATCTAATATATAACTATCTTTAAGTCTTACATAATCTTCTTCATTAAAAAATCTTTCCTTTTGAACTCTAGTCATATATAAGATATCTAGATCTTGCATAACCTCTTCTAGTCTCTCAACTTCAAGGAATTCTATATTGTTTTTCTCTAATACTTCTACTTTAAGATACTTAGGTATTGTTAATTCATTTGGTGAAATTAATATGAATTTAATGTTTTCATATCTTGACATGGCTGTTATTAATGAGTGAACTGTTCTACCAAACTTTAGATCCCCACAAATTCCTATGGTTAAATTTGATAAGGTTCCTTTGACATTTCTTATGGTTAAAAGATCTGTTAGTGTTTGAGTTGGATGTTGGTGCCCGCCATCACCGGCATTTATTACTGGCATCTTTGAATTCATAGCTGCAACCTTTGGAGCTCCTTCTTTGGGATGTCTCATGGCTGCAATATCTGCATAACACTCTACTGTTCTTATAGTGTCTGCTACACTTTCTCCTTTTGCTGCTGAACTAG
The DNA here is from genome assembly GCA_937976175.1 of uncultured Clostridiaceae bacterium. Lineage (GTDB taxonomy): Bacteria > Bacillota > Clostridia > Clostridiales > Clostridiaceae > Clostridium_AD. The sequence goes on from CALJTN010000161.1 coordinate 1,507, forward strand.
ACTTTGCTTCAGAAAAACCTAACACCTGGCCTCCAAGTCTTAACATTGCTGCTTCAAAACTTAATCTTGTTCGTGTGCTTGGTTCATAAAATAATGTTGCTAAAATTTTCCCATGACAAATATGAGAGAAGTTTTCAGGGTTTTTGATTATTTCATCTGCATAATCAAAAATCTCCTCTAGCTCTAGTAGTGTAAAATCCATGGGATCAATTAAGTGTCTTCCTTTTAACATATTTCTTCCACTCCTTCTCAGCCTCTCCGGACTAAATTTAAAGGTACTATAGTACTTTTAATGTTAGATTTATAAACTGTTTAATAAATAAAAAACGCCATCTCTATTATGAGAAGGCGTAGTAATAACACTCTGAAACATCTACTTCCTTCTCGGTCTCTCGGACCAAATTAAAGGTGATTAATTATTTATTCTTTTGTCTATACTACTATATATTCGAATTCCTGTCAAGATAGTTTCGCAAATGCCTTTCTTTGATTTATTTACTTATTTAAGCATCTGTGAGATAATAATCGAACTTATTAAAATTATTAAGGAGGCATAAACATGGGACATAATGCTAATTTATTTCAACAATTTATAAAGGAAAATAACCTACCTATGGTTATTAATAATAATATTGAGGGCTTTACAACTTTTGTTATTCCTGAAGAACAAAGTATTAAGGATACTAAGGTTAAAGTTGTAGTTGCTCTAACTGAAGACGATTCTTACGCCGATATGTACATATATGATATAACTAATGTTATTAACGATGATGCTGTAAAAGCAAAGTTATATAAGCTTTTAAATGACCTTAATAGTTCTTATAAATTTATATCTTTTTATGAAGTGGATAATGTAATTAATGCTAAGTGTTGCATACCTTTTAGTGACAATTTTGATGCACGTTTAGTTTTTGATATTCTTTCTGTTTTATCACGCGCTGTAGAAGATGAATATGATACTATAATAAAAACTTTGTGGAATAGATAAGTTAATAAAGATAGGAAATTCGCCCTTGGCGAAATTTCCTATCTTTATTAGCTATGACCATCTTTTAAGAGTTTTTAGATTTCGTACTAGATTTTCCCTAGCTTCCGCTTCTGTAAATCCTTCTTTCATCTCAAAGGGTATGCACGATTCAACCATTTCTTCAAAAGTTTCATCTTGTTTATTAAATTCTCCTCTTGGATAACAGTATTTACAGTAATCTGTACTCTCTAAACCATCTTTTTCCTTTCCATATAATTCCTTGTTCTTCATTAACATACCACAGCTTTGACAAATGTTCATAACTTCACTCCTTATCTTATAATTAAGCTAAGTGATTAATATCCATACTATTCACTTACTCTCTCTACTTAATTATTTTAAAGGATATACTATGACAACATTATGTCATAATATATTTTTTTCTAAACATAATTTAAGTCTTCTTGTAAACTCTTCTCTAAGGGAAGTTGGTTCAATAATTTTTACATAGGGTACTAGTCCAGTAAGTAGTGAATATAACCATTCATCAATTGGAAAGCATATAGTAACCATTATTTTATCCTTTTCAACTTTACAATTTTTATAATCAAAGTACTCTGGAAGCTTTCCTTGTAGCGTCCTATCAATCTCTAATATTATTTTAGTACTTTCTCTTTTTGAGTCTAAATTATTGTCCCAAGGCAAGGTTTTGGGTGTTTCTTTTACTATAAATTTTTCACTTAATATGTTACAAGATAGTATTCTACTTAATTTAAACATTCTGAAGTCTTCTCGCAAATCACAATAAGCATAGATATACCATGTAGAACCTATCATTGCTAAAGTGTATGGACATATGATTCTCTCAGTTTCTTGAAAACTTATATCTATATATGTAATGTTCATCTTATAGCAGTTATCTCTTGCTTTTGAAATTTTGTTTAAATTGTCTTTAAAATTTTTCTCATTTATTAAGGGGTTTAACTTCACTACGATTTTACTGTCTTTCTCTCCCTCTGGAAGTAGCGTTGAAAATTTGTTAAATATTGATTTCATCTCTGAATAAGGTACTGTTTCCTCTAAACTTCCTAAAAGAGTAATAAGCACTTTTGCTTCATCTACATTTAGAAAGCTTTTATTCAGCTTATAATTTTCAAGTAATTGATATCCACCATTTTTCCCAACCTCTGCATAAATAGGTATCCCAGCCATGTTTATAGCATCCATATCTCTCTGAATAGTTCGAATGGATACTTGAAAATAATCAGATAATTCTTTTGCAGTTATCTTTTTTCTATTAATAAGCATCATAAGGATGCTAAGTAACCTATCAATTTTCATTAGTAACCCCCATTAACTACTATTCACAAAAATCCCTCTTACAGTGTAGCTCTTAATTTCATTGTAACATAACTTTGTATAAATGTTTTTTGTCTTATTTAAATAATAATTTATTAAACCACTTTTTTACTAATTTAGGCATATGAAAATAAATAATTTCTTCGAATGTGCCTTACTCTATTAAATAGAAAAAACGCAGCAACGCTGCGTTCTAATTAACAAATATGATATTCTACGTTTATGTTTTCTCCCATTAGTGGTGGATCTTCCCCATCAGGTGTAGCTAATACTAAAGCAAATAAAAACATCGTTAGTGAAAGAGTTATCCCTAAAGTCTTTAAGAATTTTTTACTCATATTACGTTCCTCCCTTTTTATTCTAAGTTAGTAATATTATACCATGGATTAGCAACCAATTTCAAGTATGTTTTGTGACAATTTTAAATATTCATAAGCTTTTTCGGAGTTATTTGTTTTAAAGTTGAATTCCCATAGCTTCATATAGACTTTTAGTAGATTTCTGTTATCTTTTCTGTCTTTTAAAATGCTCAGTATAGCATTATAACTTTCTTCAACTTTTTCATAGTACTCACTTAATGTATATATCTCTACTAGAAAATAATATGCCTTTA
>CALJTN010000162.1 GCA_937976175.1 uncultured Clostridiaceae bacterium
TGTCCTAATTCATGTGCACAAAAAATTTGTTGAGATTTTTTATCAAAGTTAGAGTTTATCCATATGCAAGGTGGTATATCCTCGTAAGGCTTAATTATATACGCTTGCACTGTATCTTTTTTAAAAGAAACAAAGCCACAATCTATTTTTAATATTTTTGCTATTTTAAACGGATCGTTCGTATTATAAGTTTCTTTAAGGTTGATAGCAATCTTAACAATATCATTTCTAGTCAATAAGCCCATCCCCTTTAGCGGTATTTATGAAATATCAAAAAGAATTATTGAAACAGAAACAGGATACAATAGGGATACGGTAGAAAAGCTAATTAAAAGATTCTGTGATTATGAAAAGATTCTATATTGCGAAGAAACCAAGGAACTTATGGTTATAAATTGGATAAAATACAATGCTCCTAATAATGTAAATACAATCAAGTGTGTCAATAAAGAGCTTAGCAAAGTTAAACATAAAGAATTTCTTAAGATACTATTTAAAAAATGCCAGGTAGCTGGTTTAGATGTAGATGAAATTTTTAAAAATGTTATTATTAAAGAACCTTATCAGGAGACATCTGTAGACAGTATGGCAATTCAAGAATTAAGAGAACTTGAAATTAATAAGCCCCTTGGTAGGGACTTGCAAGGGCCTCATAAGGGTCTACCAAGTAATAGAATAAGAAGTAATAAAGAAGAAGTAATAAAGAAAAAACAAAAAGCAAAAAGTAAAGAAGAAGAAGTAACAAGATATGAAAATAATACTTCTGCAGCTGATTATAGAGATCTAAAACATATAATCGAAATATTTGAAGAAAATGTACATGCTATAAGTCCTTTGGAATATGAAAAGCTATTAGACTTTTCCAAGGTTGTAAGTAGTGAGGTTATTATTATGGCAATAGAAGAAGCTGTAAACTATATTGCCAAAACCATGAAGTATATTACTCAGGTACTAAGTAGCTGGATAAGTAGCGGCATAAAGACTTCCGAAGAAGTAAAAGCCTATCAAAACCAGTGGGCGAATAAAAAGAGTAGCCGCCTAAAAAATAATGTGAATAAGAGTAAATTTTGTGACTATGAGCAAAGAAGTTATGATTTTGATGCTCTAGAAAAGAAGTTATTAGGACATATGGATAACGATAATGAAGATTTTTAAAGATATTTCTGAAGTGGTTAATATTGAGGCACCGAAGGTGATGACTTAATATATTCTAGATAAAAACTTAATAAGGCGGTGTTTATCATGGAAAAACTTGTTGAAAAGGCTAAAAATAGAGAGAGTAGAGCTACAGAGGATATAATAGAGAAGTTTAAATATCTCATATTTAAAGAGGCCTCAAGGTACCACATTAAAGACTACGAATTAGAAGATTTGGTGCAGCACGGATATCTTTCAGTCATTAAAGCTATTGCTATGTATAAGCTAGGTAGTAACAGTTTTAATGGCTACTGCATCAATACTATAAAAATGAATTTCAAAGCCCTTAGAGCGTGAAGTCATAGAAAGATATTATATGAGGGATCAGTCCTTGGGAGAAATAGCTTGTGATAGCGATAAAAGCGACCATCAATTTGCAAGGATTAAGAAAAAAGCCTTAGAAAAACTAAAAGCACTTATGTAGATAAAACTATATTTAAGTAAGTAAGAAGTCAGCATTAGAGTCTATTTTTATATGATCATATATTTTTTAGAAAATCTTCGCACAAAATTTTGTAGGTTCATATATATTCAATGAAAACAAAATGAAAGGAGTGATGACCATGGCAGTTGTATCTACAAAGGTAGCCAGTGCTCTAAAACTTACTATGAAAGTAGGGATTGATGAGAAGGGTAAGGACAAATTTGCAACAAAGACACTGAGCAACATAAAAGTTGCAGCAGTGGATGAGGACATTTTTGCAATTGGAGAAGCAATCTCTAATATCAAAACTTATCCATTATTCGGTATAGACAGAGAAGATCTGTATAGCTTAGTTAGGGAATAGGACTTTTAGTTGAGAATTGAAAGTTGAGAGTTGAAAGTTAAAAAATTAAGGAGGGAAAAGCAAATGCATAAATTAGTTATGAGATTTTTAACAGCTGCAGAAGGTAAGTATTTTACTTTAACTGTAGATGACCTTAAAGCTGATGCAAACGGAGTTCCAACAGTGACAGATGCTGAGGTAAATGCTCTTATGAATTTGGTCATTGCAAAGAACATTTTTGCATCAGCGAATGGTAACTTAACTGGCAAGAAAGATGCTAAGATAGTTACTACAGATACTAATACCGTTGATGTAGCATAGGAAAGTGGAGCTGAGTGGATAAATATCTGCTAGCTCCATTTTTTACTATGTGGCACGGAGGTGATTGTACCGTAAGTGTCCATTGAGAGTACAGTGAAAACCATGCTATATTTAAACTGTAAACAATTGTAAGTGAAGAAAAGTAGTATAAATATATAATTGTCTGAAAATATATATTATATTGCTAGCAAACGATAACTTCTAGTCGTTGTTTCTAGTTTTTTATTGAAAATATGTTTAAAAATAAAAAAGATGATATAATATAATAAGAGTGATTTAAAGTGAGGTGTTAATGTGAATACACAACCGGCAACGTTTGAAGTAACTTTACCAGAAGATCTTATTCCGTTTTTAGATAAAATTTCTGGCGATTCTATAGACCAAAAGGTTAGGTTAGCTTTTGCGATGAATTTATTTACAAGTAAAACAGTAACATTAGAAAAAGCAGCAGAGTTATCAGGATTATCACTTTTAGATTTTATGTATGTACTCGGAGAACAAGGAATTCCTTGGGGGGAATATACTGATGAGCATAAAAAACAAGATGACTTGGTTATAAAAAAGATGATAAAGGAGATAGGACGGTAGATGACCATAAAAAAATTAAGCACTGTAATATGTAATTCAAGTCCTATTATTGGGTTATCTGGAATAGGTAAATTAGATTTACTTTGGACTATTTTTAAAGAAGTACTTATTCCAGAATCAGTTTATAGTGAAGTTGTTAAAAGTCAAAGAAATAAACGAGTAGGTACGGAAGAATTACATGATGCTATAGAAAAAGGGTTTATTAAAATCTATCATGTAAAAGATGAATTGTTTGTGAATAGATTTATGGGGAAGTTGCATAGAGGTGAATTAGAAGTAATTGCAGGAGCTAAAGAACTAAATTTAGATTATTTACTAATTGATGAAAAATCAGCAAGAAATTTAGCTGAAGCTTTAATGTTAGAGCCTACAGGGCTTTTGGGTATTTTGAAATTTGCCAAATTATCAGGTGTAATTGAAACATTAAAACCATATTTAGATGGGTTAATAGAAAATAATTATAGAATTTCTAAAAAGCTATATAATGGCATCTTGTTAGATGTAGGGGAAATATAGTAAGAGGGTAGCTGAATAAAAAGGTTATTCTTTTTTTATTTACTTTAGCAAATAAAAAACAGGGGTAACAAGCTTGAGGAAAAGGAAGTAAAATAAGCAACTTTTAGGTCGTAGGTGGGTGCTCAGAAACTATAATTGTTAGCAATGATGAATTTTTGCTGTTTACGACAAGTGACAGTCATTTTTGTGGGATGTGAGACCCTCTTGCTAGTGGACGCAAAAGTGACTCACTAAGGTAATAAATCCGCATTGAATTCCCCATTTCTCACCTAGTTTCGTATCTTCGACATGTTGAAAACTATGCGAAAGCATACGAATTTGTCAACGAATTCATGGAGTTTTATAACAGTAGAAGAATCCATTCAAGCCTGCGATTTATGGCACCAAATGAATTTTATAACCTTTATTTTGGAGAGAAACTAACTAATATTGAGATAAGGGTGTAAATCTAAGAAAAAATGAGAATTTATTAGATTTTGTCCAAAGCGAAGGGTTTAATCCGATGTGTTTTGGAGGTTTTCGCACACCCTACCGGGGGATTTTATGAGCGAAGCGAATTTGCTACAGAATTTGAGATGGAATAAAGTAATTGGTATTGAATTTTAAGATATTCTTATCTAAATTAAAGTATCAAATACTCATTTATTTTTGGTAACTTTCTGCAAAATCTGTATAACTGCGTGACTGTATTTATTTTTTAATTATAGCTATTAATATTTCAAATAAATAATGGTGCAATAATTGAAAATATCGATTAGACGTCTACAAAAATATTTGTTAGAATAAAAAGGTAAAAGATACCAATTAATTTATGGCTCCTTGGTCAAGCGGTCAAGACACCACCCTCTCACGGTGGTATCAGGGGTTCGATTCCCCTAGGAGTCACCAACTTTATTGGGGTGTGGCCAAGCGGTAAGGCTCCAGACTCTGACTCTGGCATTCGTAGGTTCGAATCCTTCCACCCCAGCCATATAAAAAAATACAGGATTATAAATACTCTATAAATCGTAAAGTTTTATAGAGCATTTTTATATAGAAATTAATAGAAGTAATTTTTTGGCTTTGAGCTACATATGGGGGGAAGGCTGTGAACTACGAAGCTTTGAAGGTTATAAGTCTGGAGGACAGAGAGAAATACTTAAGGGAACGTCTGGGAAAAGAGAAATGCAGGGTACTGGATAAGTTTAATCTTCACTTAAATGATAGGTTTTATTGGGAAAGGCATCAGGAAAAGTATCCCGTTCAAGAATATTTCAGCCACAGATTTGCAGTGAAATCCAGTGCTTTGTGCATGATTTTCCATATTAATAGACTCTGTTATGCCAAGGTAAAATATTTCGAAGAGCACTGGGATGAATATATCCCCTGTACTTATAATTGTAAAAAGGGTTTTGTTGAAAGTGAACTTTTCGATATGGAATTTATTAAACAGAAGGATACTGACATAGTTATTGATTTAAGAGAGTTAGCTAAGATACATTGGTTAAAGGACTTTCAGGAACTTTGTCTCTATTTAGAGACTGAACAGCAAACTGTATTATCAAATAATATAAAGAAAATGTTGAA